>DTTB01000165.1 GCA_012964965.1 Candidatus Nitrosopelagicus sp. | reverse complement strand
CCATCAGAAAAAGAACATGTCACAAATTACATTTATAATCACAGAGATGATTTCAGAATTTTCAATGTGATAAATTCAGAAAATCTTTCTAATTTTAGATGGGCAGTAGATAGAATAGAAGATCTTAGACTAGTTAGAGAAATCGTCTCAAGAATACATAAAAGCCCAATTTTAATAAAAGATATTCTTGAATTATTCAAAAATGAACCGAGTCTTGTAGAAATTAACAAACAAGTAGATGGGAATGAGAGTAATGCAAAATCTGAAAAAGAAGATAAGGAATTCTTAAGAACTAAAAACTAATTTAGTTTTTTAACATTACACGTAATAGAGTTCCAGCATAAACTGGGAGTTCTTTTCGTTTATTCTTTATTGGACTTAATCTAACTTTATGACAATAACTCTGATGCATGTAGAAGATGAAGTGATAGAGTTTTGTTAGAGGTAATTTGCATAATGATCTCACAAATTTTCGTAAAAATGGGAATTCAACTGTAACTCCAGCAAGTTTCTGTAGATTCTCACACATCATTTTTTCTTTTTTTGATTTGAATGTCAGCATAGAGTGATTTTTGTTTGATTCGTAGTAAAATGGTTTATCTGCCGTGAAATATCCATTTTGAATAGCATATGCTGCTACCGGAGTTCCAGGGTATGGATAAAGAAGACCAACTGATGCTAATGCAGGTTTTATTTTCAAGTTGAGATCAAGCGTTTCCATATCAATTTCAAATGGATTTTCAATGGGAAGTCCCATTATGTTTAGTGCGATTATCTTAACTCCAAATTTTTTAAACACTGCAGATGCTTTTAGGATTACATCACTAGACGAACTTCCATCACGTAAGAATACTTTGTTTGCTGCTTCGTCGTTACCAGTCTCAACACCCATCCAAACATAAGAAAGACCTGCATCCTTTAGCATAGCAATATCTTTTTCTTTAAGTATATTTGCACGTACATTTCCGTTAAATGGTAAATTAATGCGTTCCTTGTAAAGACGAGCAAATTCTTCTAACCATCCAGGTGGTTTTAGAAAGAATATGTCATCAACGAATGATACCATTGTAAGAGGGTATCTTTCTTTAACCCATTCTATCTCTTTAACTACATTTTCTGGTGAACGACAACGAATAATATTTCCCAGTCCTTTGTAATTGTCATTATATTTTTTATTAAAACAATAACTACAACGATATGGACAGCCTCGTGATGTATGGAACGATTTAGAGCCAACTACAGCAATATTAGGATCCGCATCATAAAGGATTTGACGATCTGGGAATGGTAAATCATTTAGGTCTTGAACAAGTTCATGGAGAGGATTAGTGTAAAGCTGACCATTGTGTTTTACGAAGAAAGTTTCTGTAAGCCAATATTCCTCACCCTTTTGCATACGACGAACAAACTCTGGAAAACTAAGATCACCTTCACCTGTACATATTGCATCAAGTCCACCTTCATCAAGTACTTGAGTGTTAAAGATTGCATGAGGTCCTCCCATAACTGCATAGAAATCAAATTCTTTTTTCATTTTTTGATTAAAATCAAGCAAAGAATAATGCTCACCAGTCATAGCAGTGTAAGCAATAATATCAGGTTTCCAATCACGTATCAACTTTCTAATCTGTTCCTCTCCCATTAGGCCTGGTTTACCAACTTTTCCCATTACGGTTTTAAGACCAGGAAGTGGAGTAGTTGAGTTCATTACTGCAGCACGAACTTCATGACCATCTTTTTTAAGACATGAACTAAGCTGCATCATAGCAATTCGTTCATACGCAATCATTTCTTTACAAATTAATATGACTCGCATGGGTCTATCTACTGCTTTTCGACGCGGTGTAGATTTGATTTTTTCAACATTATTGGTTTGTGTATCTTTGGCAATAGCTGCATCAGTAGCATTTGCACCACCCTCCGAATAACTTTGAATGATTTTCAGATTTTCATCCGGCATATTATTGAAAAATAGTATAAACCTACTTAAAAAATATAGCATTCATTTAATATTAGTGGGAGTGTTTTTTGTGACTGAATAGGAATATTCTAACATATTTTTAGACTGTTTAGAATTATTAAATCGTGAATCTTTTATGTTTTTAAAAAAGCGATCAAGAATTGATAACAAGCTTTTATGACCACAAGAAAAGGTGAATTTATGGAATGATCGGTGAAAATACAAAAAACCAAGCAATAGATCTTACCATATTACTTCCTACATATAATGAATCTTCAACTATAGAAAAAATATTAGATGCCATTAAAACTTCTATTCCAACAAATATTGGCACAGAAATTATTGTGATTGATGATGATTCACCAGATGGTACAAGTAACACTGTAAATTCCTATATACAAAAATCAAAGGGAAACATTTGTTTTCGAATACATACAAGAAAAAATAAGCGTGGATTAGCATCAGCTATAATTGATGGAATTACCTTAGCACAAGGAAAATTTGTACTTGTTATGGACAGTGATTTTGCACATCCGCCACAAATGATTCAAACTATGTATGAGAAATTAGCAAATAATGAATTTGAAATTGTAATTGGTTCTAGATACATTAGTGGAGGAAAATTTGATGACTGGCCAATTCATAGGAAATTTATGAGTAGACTTGCTAGTACACTTCCAAAATTTTTGTTAGGGCTAAATGTAAACGATTCCAATTCTGGTTTTTTTGCAATAAGAAAGGATTTGATCAAAAATCTGTCCTTTGAAGCCATTGGTGAAAAGATTCTTTTAGAAATTTTAGTAAAAACTAAAGGTTCAAGAATTAAAGAAATTCCATACATTTGTAAAAATAGAAAAGAAGGAATTAGTAAATTTAGTTTTTCAGTTATTGATAATTATTTTAAATTATTGAGGATCCTTTTAGCTTATAATAGAAAATTTTCATAGATTGCCCATATATTCAAATGAATTCCTTCATCAAGTCTAATCTTTGAGATCTGATAAAGACACAAGTCTTTTTTCCTCGTTGGAAATTCTTATAGATTCCATTAATTTTGCTTGATCCAAAAGATCTTTTTCAAAATCATATGGATTTTGTGTCTTATTTGTAACAACACTACAAAACGTATCAAACATTAATCCAAATTGATCTGCAGGTGGAATAACCGTTTCAAAAATTTTATCATCTTTATGAAGATAAATACTAGTTTTATAATTCTGAGGAACCGCATACGTTCTTTTGGTAGAAATTTTTGCATTACTGCCCCAAACATCATATTTAGATTGGTAATAATTATTAAAACCAGACGAAATAAATGCGGTTTTCTCGTCTTTGTATTTTAAGAAAACATCAGCTAATTTATCTACCTGAAATTTTTTATCAAATTCCAAGTGAGCCAAGACACTGACTGGTTCTGATTGAAAAATAATTCTACTTGCACAAATAGGATAACATGTGACGTCGTTTAATACTCCGCCCCCTAATTCTTTTTTCCATCTAATATCGTTTTCAGGTGGTGGTGGAAATCCAAATATTCCATAAAAATTTTGTATGTTCCCCAATTCCTCATTAATTAAATTTTGAATTTGTTTATGCTGTGGGTGAAATCTAAATGCAAGTCCTTCTAGAATTCTAACATTATTATTCTTACAGGCTTGTAACATTTTTTTGGCAGATTGGTATGATATTGAAGAGGATTTTTCACACAACACATGTTTACCAGCGTTAGCCGCTTTAATTGCCCATTCTTCATGCAAAGCAATTGGGAGTGAAATGTAAACTACATCTACATTACTGTTTATTACATCAGCATAATCACCAAATTTATTGCTCCCATATTTTTTTGCCCATTCTTCAGCCTTTTTTATTGATCTACTTCCAACAAATTCTATATCTGCATTTTCTGATGAATTAATATGAGGAAAAAAATACTTTTCGGCAACTCTAGAACATCCTATAGTTCCAATTTTCAGTGTCATTCTGAATAGCTAAATTATTTTTCTTTGTAGAATGGTGATTGAGGATCTCCATGATCGCCACTTCCCATTCCCAAGTTTTCATGTACAATTGGTGTTTCACAATCATCCCATTTTTTTGTAAGTAATACAACTAACGTACAATCACTTATAGCTAAGAAAACATGTTTGGTTCCTTTTGGCGTTCTTGTACATTGACCACGAGTAAGATAGATAAATTTCTCCTTTGATTCAGAAGTTTCTTTCCAAACTAAAACACCTTCACCAGATGTTAAAAGATAATATTCATCAAACTCTGGATGATGATGGTTACCACGTACCTTTCCTGCTTTTACTATATTCAGATTAAATTCCATAATCGGATCTTTTGGTATAAAAGTAAAAATCGCACCCCTTCCATCTTTTACAGTGTCCAAATTACATGTGGGATTAATTCTCTCTATTGTCACACTCAACAAAAAAATTATTAGAATTTATCCTTTACTTAGTTTTAATAGATTTAGCCATAAATAGAAATTAGTTGTTAGATATTATCTTGAATTTTGGTATTGGAACAATAAATTTTCCGCCATTACTAAGGAATTCCTTCAACCGTTCTTTAAAAAATTC
>DTTB01000164.1 GCA_012964965.1 Candidatus Nitrosopelagicus sp. | reverse complement strand
TGCCTGAAATTCATTTTGTGGAGACAGCATCTTTTTCGGATTTTGTAAGATATGTTTGTGCATTCCGAGAATACCCTCTGAGAGTTTATTCTTCCAAATTGAATGGAAAGCTTGTTTTGTCAAGTAGGCGAATCCTTTCAAATTCGTTATTCTCTTTTTATGTTCCTACACCTAAAACTGGAAAATACATCTCTTACTATGAAGAGAAAGGCAAAGAGCGTTTTTCAATAATAAATTCAACTAAGGCTTATGCCAAATACGCCCCCATAATTAATCTCGTGTCTATTCCTTCAAATTTTACTATAAATCCAAAACGGATCAAAGACAAATTCATACCAATTGAGATTGCAGACTTGGATAGCCTTGCAAGGTTAACCTATGATCCTGAATTACCTGATGAGCCTGATATGACTCTTTTTCTTTTTCCACATAAAAAAAAGTGGGTGATTGGATATATCACTTCAATTGATTTTGATGATGTAGTGTATTTTTTCAATTACGTTAAGCTTGATAAAGAACCAACAAAACCGTTTTTGCAGTATTCGCTACAAAATGATAGAGATTCAATTTTTACTGATTCTTTTCAGCATGATTATCGATATCTACCAGTAATAAAATTAAAAAGATGCCACAAAATTTTTGGGCTCAGTTAGCTTTGAAATTATTTCCTTTAATTCGATTACATTTCAACCTGTTTCAGAAAAACCCGATCTAGGTTTATGCCCAATCAAAGCAGGTACTCTCCCAGCGCATAACATAAAAAAGGACTATAACACTAATCCAGATATGGCAGACATAGACAATACAAAAAATGTTTATCTTTTTACACATGGCCGTTCTGATTTGGTAGAAAAATCAACAGATGCATTAGTTTCTAATGGCTTTTCAAAAGACAAAATTGTCATGGCTGATCCAAAAAAGGCAGGGGATGTAGATGAGTATATGGCGATGTTGTGGATGCCTCCTAACCCGGATCACATTAAAATTCAGAAAATAACAAAAGTTGAGCAAGCAGAACCAACAGGAATGATAGGAGTTTGGGCCGGCGTCTCAAAAGAAGATATTTTTGAAATTAAAATTTAAAAAATAATTAATCATTCTTATCAGAATCCTCAGGTCCATCCCGTGCATCAAAAGAGCTCCCTGGTCCTACCGCGTCTTCTGGTTTGACATCTTGGTCCCACGTACCTCTCATTCCTTTTATCATTGCTGCAATTCCACAGACAATTAACACAATAACAAATGAAAAAAAGATCATCTTATCATAAAATGCAATTTCACAATTAATTCTGGTTGGCGGGGCATCTTCATGGTATTCATAACAGTCAACAAATTCAGCTTGTATGGTTATTTCAACAAAATGTGAACCGAAAACTGATAATACTATGATTCCTGCAAATATCAAACCCGTGCCAATAAAAATAAAGCGAATATCGCTCACATGCTAACGAATCATCTTGAATATTTTAGGCTATTCTACTCTAACATATTTAAAATTGTGATTTTACATTAAACTATGGTATTTGGATGGGGAAATAAAAAACCAAAACAACGTGAAGCTGATATTGCACCTGAGATAAAACAAATCACTCTTACAAACATGTCTGATGTTATCAGGGAAATACGTTCAATTAGATTAAAAACAATAATAGCTGAAGTTAAGACATTTAGAAATAAAATCAGTTCAAATTGTAAAGCAATTCTCAATATTGCTACTGAGCTTGAAGATGATAATCTGAATCTGGATGATATGGATCCTCATTTAATGAGAATAGTAAAGCGTGGAAAAAACGAAGTGATATCAGTTATAAAAAAAGAAACCGCTTTAGTAATTCCGGAGATAAACTCATTTGAAGACATCAAAACTTTTAACATAACTGCTACCAGATCACTTAAGAAAATAGGAGACGCTTTGGGAAGGCAATCTCGTATCATTCACCATTTTGCAAAAAAATATGCAAACAAGCTGAAGAATGATCTTAAAGTAATAACAGATGAAAATGAAGAAATTAATACATTAGTTAAGAATTTTTCTGAATTTGAAAACAATGTAGAACAAATTTTTGAAAACTTGGGTAAATATAACCAATCACAAAAATCAATAATCACCTTACGCGAACGCAAAAAACAATCTGAAAAGACTGCTAAGGATCTTTATAATACAATTAAGAATAACATCGAAGATATTAAAAACGTAAAAAATAGTAACGAATACTCAGAGTTTTTAGAAATAAAAGAAAAAATCAATTCCTTGTTTTCTTTAAGAAATAAAATTAAAACCGAAGTGGAACTACAATTTTCTAAAATTTCAAGACCACTGAACAAATATGTTTATGTTTCATCTATGGATAAGCCACAAAAAAAATTACTAATGGGTTTAATTGAAAATCCATATGATGTACTCAGTGCCAGTAATAAGCCTGACTTGGTACGAATATTAGAATCTGTACGTAGGGCTGTACAGTCTGGTTCAGTATCTGTTAAGGATACTGTCAAATCTGTATCCCAGATTGATGTGTTGCTCACTAAATTGGATACTATTATTAAAGAAATTTCAGCTTTTGGGGAGTCCAAAAATGATTTGGAGAGTAAGCTGTCTATCTTTAATGTTGAAAAATTGACACAAGCTGAAAATATTCTTACAGGACATCAGAACGAAAAATCTGATATTGAAGCAAAAATAAAGACACTTGAAAATGAAATTACTGACTTGATAGAATCACTACCTAAACATATTAAATCTATCCAGTCTAAATTAAATGAGATTTCTGCAGTGCAATATTCAATAAAGCCGGAGTGAAGTAATGCAAATTAAAAATAAAAAGTTTGAACGTAAAATATCACTAAATCAAGAGACAAGAGATGGTATATTGTCTTTTTGTAAAATGAATCATCCAAATGAGGCAATACTGATTTTACGTGGCAAATCAAAACATGGTAATGTGTTCATAGACGGCTTGGTAATACCACCTTTTTCTGAAACTGGCGCCGACTTTGCAGGATTTCCACATAACCCATTACCCTTAGATCCTAGTTATGTTGGAATTGTTCATTCACATCCTGTAGGTTCTGCGGAACCATCACTTACAGATTTAAACAGTTTCTTTGGGTTAGTATCAATAATTGTAAAGTCACCATATGATGATGATGATATTTTTGCATGGGATAGTGACGGAAACAAAATTCCGTTTGATATTGTTTAGTTAGACGCCATAAAGTATTATGATGTACAAATATCGTGGCCTATACAACTAAGATTTGTTTCGTTGATAATAACGCCTTCAAGATTTGCTCCAGTTAGATCTGCCATGTGAAAGTTAGCTCCAGTCAGATTTGCATTTGTTAGATTAGCATCAATAAGTTTAGCACCAGTTAGGTCAGCATCTGAGAGGTTGGCACCCATTAGTTTTGCGTTTGAAAGGTCAGCACCACTAAGTATTGTTCTGCTAAGGTTACTATCAACAAGTCGAATTTTTGAAAGATTCTTAAAAGAAAGATCCAAATCTTCTAGGTTGGAATTGTTAGCTTTAGCTTTTTCGAGTTTAACCCCAGTAAGGTCAGCACCTTTGAGTATTGTTTCAGATATGTCTGCACCAATAAGGTTGGTATTGGTAAGATTTGCATTAGTGAAATTAGCTCCTTTGAGTTTAGTTTTTTGTAGAATATTAATTCCATCAATAATTCCAAAAATATTAGCAGTAGAAAGGTCGGCACCAGATAAATTTGCGTCTGTGAGATCAGCCCCCGTAAGAATTGTATTTACAAGTTGATTATTAGAAAGGTCGGCACCAGATAAATTTGCATTACGTAGATCAGCCCCCGTAAGTATATTTTCTGTAAGATCTTTCATAGAAAGATCAACACCTGATAAATTCACGCTGGTAAAGTTAGCGTTAGCAATATTCGTGGAAGTAAAGTTGCTTTCTCTAAAATTTGAATAACTTAAATTAATACGTTCAAAATTTAGTCCGCTTAAATCATGACCTGGCAAGTTTATTATTGGCATATCAGAGCGATTGATATCCCATGCTATCTCCTGAGTAAGAACAAGTGCTGTTTCAAGGTTGGCACAATTAATGTAACCAGAATTTTTCATGATTGGTATTAATCCTGGTTTGCAAACAATTTTTTTATGGGTAGAACCAGCTTGATATTGTTTTAATGGCGTAATTGGATCCTTTGGATAAATCTTATAAATACTTCCACCAGCACTTCCACCAGCAATGGAAACAACATACATTGCATCGTGTCGGAATTCAATATCAGTCACTGTTTCAAATCCTTTGCCAAAAAGAATTTTTTCTACTTTATCATTCAGCTTGTCTAGAACAAGATCAGATAGTCTTTGATCAGAAAAAACAAATCCTGTTCTATCAGAATTTAATTGAAAATTGTAGATTCTTCCATGATGGTAATCTCCAACAAACAACATATCTGAGTATTTTCCAAAACTAGTCAAGTCTGGAAAAGCTATGGCGGTCGGTCCTACCGGTTCATACCATGAAAATTCCGGGTCGCTGTAAACAAAATTTTCAAACGGAGGTGGTATTGTTTGAGAAACAGGTGGATCAGGATTATCTCTATCGACAGGTCCCATAACACTATTCCAACCGCTGTTGAATCTTGGTTTTACAAGGTTTATTTCATCAAAATGATCTTTACCATTTTCAGTATCCCATAAATATCCTGTAACAGGATCAAC
>DTTB01000163.1 GCA_012964965.1 Candidatus Nitrosopelagicus sp. | reverse complement strand
CTATCACAATCATATTTTTCAAAAGCAGAATTGGGCCAAGAGATGTCTATCAGTGCTACATGGGAAGGATCCATTCCCCTGAATGAGATACCTTCTACAGTGGCTTCAAAAGTTGCCTCTTCAACCAAGGTTGTAATAGCAGAGATTACTGCTTTCCATTCGTTAGATGTACTTGTTTTAGCAGAAAATTTCAATTTAATCAAATAATTGTCATGTGAAGTTGAACTTATGTGTAATCACGCCAAGTGTGATTACATTTTGTACATCTATAAAATTTAGTTTCAGGTTCATCAGCACTGCGAGTCTGAAAAGCCCACGATACTCCTTCTTTGTTATGGCATTTTTCACAGTCAATCTTTATAGTTGATTCTAGTCCCTTGGATTCTTTGATATCGTTTTCTTCCATAACTATAAGACCAGTGTCTGGTTCCTGAGATCTTTCTTTCTTAGTTTTGTTAGATTTTTGTTTAACGTATTGACATTTTGGACAAACTAAAGATGAGTTATTAGTATCTTTTTTTAGGCGTGTTTCACACTTGGGGCAAAATTCCATTTTTAATTTGCTTTGATCTTAGATCTTATGAGTTTTTTTAAATTGGTGGTTGTGGTGATTGCTGCGTCTGTAGCTTTGACTATATCATTTATAGGATTGCTAGAAACCACACGCATCCATAATTCACTTGTTAATGGATGCTTAGTAATAACTCCAGCAAATTCAGTGTTAGGGTTTTTGAGTAGCTCATGTTGGGTTAAATACAGTACGGCAATATCTCCGTTCATTATTGAAAGGTTTGCTTCTTTTTTGGTTAAATCCCTAATCTGAACATCCATGTAATCGAAAAAGAACTTATTGTGGATATAAACCATTGTCAAATAATAACATGGTTAGTACAATTTCAAATTTAGAATTAGTTAAAGACAAAGACGAGTATTCGTTGGATGACAACATTACCATAAATGTTATTTTTTCATTAAATGGTGTTATCCGTGATGCATTTAACGAAAAAAACTGGACTATAGCATGGGATAAGAATGATAATCAATTCAAGCTAAAATATGGCATTAAACTTGTTTCTGGTGGATTAAGAAAACACGGTGTTGGGTCACCCATCAATTCCTACCGAAAGGCATCAATATTTTGGACTAGGAATCCTAAACTTGTGAATCCAATGAAGGAACGAAAGATTTGGGTTCAGGTTGCAAAAAACTTTGAACCATATGTAAAACTGACTGTGGAAGATACTCGGAAGGAATTGTTTGATTTTAATGAGCCGATAATAGTAAGTGCCTCTGATCTTGGAATAGGTAACCACAAAATTGGCGCGGAGGTTTTTGTTTCATGGAATAAACATGAATATGTTGAAGCAGATCAGGAGAAAACTCGTGCGGAAGAAATTGAAGTTAAGATCAGTTAGCATATAAACTGGCTTTTTAAAAACTTGGTATGGCAAAATATGATGGCCTGTTGGGGCAACCCATTTTGGAAGTAGAAGAACCTGACAAGGAAGACGGAGTTACACTGATTTTCAAAGATAATAGATTTTTGTTTATAAAAATAGAAGATGGTAAGCTGGTTACCACATCAATTCCTGAGTGATTGCATGGCAAAGTTTGATGGAATAAGAATGGCGGATCTTCTTGAAGTGCAAGATCCAGACAAGGACGGAGGTATAACACTTGTTTTTAAGGACAGTAAGTTTCTTCACATCAAAATAGTTGATGGAAAACTTGTAACAGAATCAGTTCCAGAATAGCTAACGTTGGAGAGACTTTTCAAACCGAAAAATTATCTCCTCTTGTGGATACGACTGGATTGAGCCTGGTCTTTCCTCGCGAATTTTTTGCGTAGCTTCATCCGCAGACATGTTTTGATATTTAACCAAATAGCAAGCAAGTACAACGCCAGTTCTTCCCATGCCGGCAAGACAGTGTACTAAAACAGGTTCTTTATTGGTTATCCTTCGATGAATAAAATCTACAGCGTGTGTAAGATCATTAAATTCAGGAACGGCCATATCATTTGACATTACATGAAGATAATTCACATCTTTGATCCAATTGTCAGCAAGAGGTTCTTCCCTAATAGTAACAATAGATTTTACGCCTTGCTCAATTATCCATTGTACTTCATCTATCGAGGTTGGGATTCCACTGCCAGCAAGTTTGTTTTCAATCACCCAAGAAAATTTGTCAGGTTTGCCAGTAACAGTTCCATGAACTTTTCTCCAAACGTCACCATAAATGGTCATAACAAAAAATGAAGAACTGATAATATAAGCTTGGTTTGTTATAATAAAAATAAAATAAAGTGGATGGACTTAATCTACTAGTTCAGTCCAGCCTTTTACGAAAACTGAATTTCTGTATAGTGGAACTGGTGTACCAACAGTAAAGTCCATTGGTCTCATCCAAAATATTGCCTTTGTTGGGCAAACACCGATACATGCTCCGTCTGAGATGCATCTTTCTGGATAAAATACAAATGCTTTTCCACGTTTCCAGCCTTCAACTGGTTTTACTCTTAACACATCAGGTCCCAAAGTTGTACAGATTTCCACACAAAGTGCGCATCCAATACACATCTGTTCACTGATGTCTGGTAGTATTGCTACTGGCATTATACTTCAAAGTAATAATATGAGGTTAATATAATTTCCTGAAAAATGCCCAATTATAACGGTGTTAGAAAATTTTGATCGGTGTTTCATCTCATTCTAGATTTCTAGAATGAGGTTGTCTGGATCTGGTATTTTTGCAACGATTTCATTATCTGATTGGGTTAGTTGGATTTTTGTCATATGATCGTTTTCTAATACATGCCTTCCAGTATTATACAGAACCCACTCATTCTCATCGTTTAATTTTGATAAGCTTCCAACAATCACGCAGGATTTTACGTCTTTTGCGGAAGAAGCAAGCAGCATAACAAATGAGTTGACTAGCCTGGCCGCATCACTTTTGCCTTCAAGCAGATTAAGGAATCCATTTAATGAATCCAAAACGATCAAAGATTTTGTTTTTGATGTTTTATCAATAACTGATTTTAAATTTTCAAATAAATTATCACTGTCCGGAGAAAGTATGGTTAGGTTTTTGGGCAGAGGTATCTCCTCAGCTGTTACATATCCAGAATAAAGTAAATCGAAATCAAAATAAAAAACAGGTGCATCCCATTTTGACATTATTTTTGCAAAAAATCCAGCCTTTACGAAAGAGTCGTTGTAGAAAACCATATTCAGTGTGTTTTTTTCGAGCAGGCTCTCGAGTTTAATATTTTTGGAAGGTTTTGGCGACAAATTTTTTCACAATGTGATTAACCCGTTATCAAATATAATATGGGTCTCAGTCTGATTTTTCCTGTTCTTCTACAACCATCATGGTTAGTGTCGATTGTACTTTGTTTATCTTTCTAATTTTGTAGGTTATAATATTCCTCAAAATATCCGTATTATCAGAGCTTATTTTTAATACAATATCATATATTCCATAAACCCCCTGGGTTGTAAACTCAACATCTTTTTCATCTTTTAAAATTTCTTTAATTTTTGAAATGATTGATTCATCAGTACCCAGATCAGAATTTATGAGTACGTAGGCAGTAGGCACATACCAAACTAGTTAAAATGTTATTTAACGTTTGATTAAGAGATTTTGTTGTTATGAAAATCTTAGATCTTACATTAACAATCTCAGGTAAGATTCCAACTTTTCCAGGCTCGCCAAAGCCAAATTTCATCCAGTGGGAAAACCTCAAAGACGATGGCTACAATTTGGAGCTTTTGTTTTTGAGTTCCCATACAGGAACGCATTTGGATGCACCGTACCACTTTCTAGAAAATGGATCAAAAATTCACGAAATCAGTCTTACAAGACTAGTTCGCGAGGCTGTTTTGATCATGTCTAGGAAAAAAGCCAATCAATCTATAACAAAAAGTGATATCCAAAAATTTGAAAAAAAATGTGGAAAAATTCCAAATAATTCCACGGTTGTTTTTTGCACAGGGTGGCAAAAAATGCTCCGTGATGATTCTTATTTTATTAAAAATCCTGGGCTGTCCGAGGCAGCTGCAAAATATCTGGTTTCCAAAAAAACCAATTTGGTTGGAATAGATTCCCCCAGTATTGATTTCAAAGGAAATAAGCGTTTTTCCGTCCATCATATTTTTTCAAAAAATAATATACTGATAGTTGAGAACTTGGCCAACCTGGAAAAAATTAAATCCTCAAAATTTCATTTTGTGGTTTTGCCTCTAAAACTGAAGGGTGCCACCGGTTCGCCTGTCAGGGCTATCGCGTTTGTTGATTAATGTTGAAAAACTGTAGAAATATTTGTTTTAAACACCGGAGCTTTCAGCCTTTGAAATATCCAAGAATACCTTGTCGCCTACAGACAGACCAAGTTTTTTGTATTCTAACATGTCTAGTTTTATGGAAGTAGTGTTACCCATCATTCCAACGCCGCCCCCTGACATCATTTTGTTTAGTTCTTTTGCCATGTCATTCATATTGCTAAATCCCATCACATTTGCCTTACCGAACGGAGAAGTTAATGGTCCGTTATTTTCTTGAACGTCTTTTTTAGATGATAATGAAACTACTACGTAAGGTGCCGCATCTGGTGCTGCGTCTATACGAACCACAACGAATTCTTTCCTCATAGTTATAATCAGAGAGTCTTAGGTATTTTATTGTAACTTGTCAAACTTCTGACCTTCATTATCAGAACAGCTGGGGCAACAAAATACATTCCAATGTT
>DTTB01000162.1 GCA_012964965.1 Candidatus Nitrosopelagicus sp. | reverse complement strand
ACCGTGAGTTGCTATTGCTTCTGGCATTTCTGCCATAGGCATAAAGCTTGCTCCTGCAACGGTAATTCCTCCGGCGAACATTATAGTCATTAATGTAAGACTAGTTAATTTTCGTCCTAATTCGTTGTTCATGTTATTAGAATTTCTTTTAAAATTTAGTATATAACGCTAATGGACGATTCATTCATTTTTTGATTTAGAATTGGATTTATTTGATATTACGATCGCAAATAATGTGATTTTTAGATATTTACTTGTAATTATTACAAAATTTCTTCTTTTTCTAATAAGTTATATGAACTATTTTATGACCTGTTTTTCGCCTAAAATTTCCTTATAAAGTGCAATGGACTCATTTTCATCCTTTGCTCCAACAATTACAGCAGAGCCACTCTTCATGAAGCTGATAGAAAGTTCGTCCGTTCTTAGAGACAGCCCGAGTTCGCCCAAATTTTCTACAGTAAACTGCTTTTGCTTGGCAATAGATTTAATCTGATCAACGTTTAGCACTACAGAATACGTTGGTGTGATGGAAAATGTTCGTTTTCCCTTGTTGCGGCCACAAAGCTCTTCCAAGATGAGCTCTTCACTGATTTTCTCCTGCTTTCTGCCAGAGCCACAGACTGAACACTCTTCAACTTTGGAAACTTTGGTAAAATTAAAAATTAAATTTTCCAGGTCAACGTGCAAAACTTTGTCCCTAAGGCTTGGTTCCTTTCCAGTAATAATTTTTACAGCCTCGGAAACCTCAATGCCTCCAATAATAGAAAGTATTGATGGGTGTACACCCTCAATGCTACAGGTTGGCATAGAATCCTCGTCAAGTGCAGGAAACAAACAATGATAGCAAGCAGATTCATTAGGCAAAATTGTAAATGACTGACCGGTAACGCCAACAGCCGCACCAGTCACAAAAGGAATTTTCTTTTCTATGCAAGCCTTGTTGAGCGAATAACGCGCATTAACACTGTCAAGAGCATCAATTACAACATCACAGCCATCAACAGCATCAAACGCAGTGTAATCATTAATTGAAACAGGCAGTTCTTCTATGATGATGTCTGGATTAAGTTTGCGTAATTTTTTTGCAGCTATCTCCACTTTAACCTGCCCAACATCGTCCTCATTAAACATCGTTTGTCTGTGGAGGTTAGATAGTTCTATCACATCTCTGTCAACAATTCGAATTTTTCCGACACCCATCGCAGCAAGTCTTGCTGTTATTGGGTTTCCCAAACCGCCTACACCAACAACACAAACTTTGGACTGTTTTAATTTTAACTGTCCCTGATAACCAATTTCTTCCAGCATTATTTGCCGTGAGTATCTGTCCAATTCTTTTTCTGAAAGGTCAGACACCTCTCCCCCTGTATCATGGGACCCCCCTGCTACTGCTGGAAGAATATATATTTCATCATTTTCTTTTAGCTCAGTGTCAAGTCCGGATGAAAACTTTGCATTTTTTCCATTGATGTAAATGTTAATCAGTGATCTCGGTGTACCATCACTGTTTAAAACTCGACGCTTGAAATCGTCACCCATTGTTTCAGAAATTTTTGTAAATGCAACACTAAGTGTACCTGCTTCTACATCAATTTTTTTTTCACCGCCACCACCGTTAAGAACTGATGGGATTGTAAACGTGATGTTTGTCAATTCATTTCACCACTGCTAAAATCTTTGCAACATCTGCCTGCATTACTTGTGGCTTGGGTAAAACTTCCATTAATGATTCTGTTGCCTTTAATCCGTTTCCAGTAACGTAACAAACTGTAGTTTCATCTCTGTCAATCTTTCCATCTTCTACCATTTTCTTCAGTACAGCCACTGATACACCGCCTGCTGGCTCCGTGAATATGCCTTCTGTCCTTGCGAGTAATAAAATTGCATCAAGTATTTCTTTGTTATTTGACTGTTCTGCAATTCCGTTGTATTGTTTTAATCTTTTTAGAACATAACGTCCATCTCCTGGATCACCAATTGCTAAACTTTTTGCAACTGTATCTGGATTTTCTACTGGAACAACACTAGTACTGTTATTTTTAAACGCGTCAACTATTGGTGCACAACCAAGCGCTTGAGCACAATTCATGTGCATTTTTGAAACTTCGTTAACTAGTGAGACTGCTTCCAGTTCTTCAAAGCCCTTACAAATTGCATTCAACATGGCTCCGCTGCCAGTCGGTACAACTAGTTGATCAGGTACCTGCCAATTTAGCTGCTCGGCTACCTCATATGCCAATGTCTTTGATCCCTCTACATAGTAAGAACGCATGTTAATGTTGACTATCCCAACGCCCTTGCTATCGCCCACTTGTGCTGCTATTCTGTTTGCATCATCATATGTTCCATCCACTGCTATGTATTGCGCACCGTAAGAAAGAGCCTGTGCGATCTTTGCATGCTCAATGTCACTAGGTGCAAAAACATAGCACGGTAAATCTGCTTTGGCTGCATGTGCAGCAGTAGCAGATGCTAAATTTCCAGTTGATGCACAGCCTACAGAGGACAAGCCAAATTCTTTTGCTTTTGATATCGCAACGCCCGCAGGCCTATCCTTAAATGAAAATGTTGGGTTCACCGAGTCATTTTTTATGTATAGATTGCTCAAGCCGATCTTCTTGCCAAGCTTTTCTGCCCTAACAAGTGGGGTCATTCCAGCATTGATACTGACTATGTTTGACTTGTCGTTGATTGGAAGAAGCTCAAAATATCTCCAGTAAGTTTGCTCACGATTTGTAAAACTGTCTTTTGTCAAAGTTGGCAAGTCATAATGAACATCCAATGGACCAAAGCATTCATCACAAATATACTTGAAAGTAGGATCATACTCCTTTTTGCATTCTCTACACTGCAAGTGAGTTTTTTCCATATCAAAACTCATTAGAAATATTGATAAAACATGCTAATATCAAGTTAAGTAATACTTAATTTTTATGGTGTAAAATTCAATTAAATTTTATGAAATTAATTAAAAAATACTAGTAATAATGTAATACACATAAAATTTTATCAAAATTCATAACAAATAATGGAATATTTACAACTAATTGTTTGAAGTGTGTGTGAAAATATGTACTACTTGCTTTTGAGGGAGTTATGGAAGCAAGTTCGCTCGCCTGTATGGCATGCTGGACCCTGAGGCTCAACCACATAGATTAAGGCATCAGAATCACAATCAACCAGAATTTCCTTGATTTTTTGTGTATTTCCAGATTCTTCGCCCTTCATCCAAAGCTTCTTTCTAGATCTGCTCCAGAACCAAGAGTTGCCAGTTGACAGTGTACGTTCAAGTGATTCTTTATTTGTATACGCTAATGTTAAAATTTCCTTTGTGTTTGCATCTTGCACTATAACAGGGACAATGCCACCACTTTTTGAAAAATCAATGTTGCTGACATTTTGTTCCATAATTCATCATAAAATGTATGTTTGTTAATCTTTACTATATTCTCACTGGAATTCCATTTTCCTTGATTATTTTTTTTACACGATCAACTGAATGCGTTTCGTAGTGAAATATTGACGCTGCCAAAGCTGCTTCTACATCAGTTTCTTTAAAAACAGCAATCATATCTTCCGGTTTTCCACATCCTCCTGATGCAATAACTGGAATGGAAACAGAATTTACAATTTCTTTGGTTAAATCAATGTCGTAACCATCCTTTGTTCCATCCATATCAATACTAGTTAGTAATATTTCACCTGCACCAAAACCCTCCACCTGTTTTGCCCATTCAATTGCATCAAGGCCAGTTTCCTTTTTACCACCATAAATGAAAACCTCAAACCAGAATTTTTTGTCATTGCTTGAGAATATGTTTTTTTGATCAGTGATGTTGTAGTTCCTTTTCACGTCAATTGCGATAACAATACATTGTTTCCCAAATAGATCCATCAGTTCAGTAATTATTTCAGGGTTTTTTACGGCACCGGTATTTATTGCAACTTTATCAGCACCGCTAAGCAGTATATCCCTTGCATGTTGAAGCGTTTTAACCCCACCGCCTACCGTGAAAGGAATGTTGATTACCCTTGCAACTTTTGAAACTAAAGACTTGATAATTTCTCTATTTTCTTCTGAAGCTGTAATGTCTAGAAACACAAGCTCATCTGCGCCTTCGTTACTATATTTTTCAGCTAGCAAAACAGGATCACCTGCATCCTTAATAGATTTAAAATTCAATCCCTTTACAACTCTGCCCTTTGCGACATCAAGACATGGTATAATTCTTTTAGTTAGTGTCATATCAGTTTTTTTACCTCTTCAATCGAAACTTTATTTTCATAAAGTGCTTTACCTAATATAACACCAAACGGATCTATTTCTTTTACTTTGTTAACATCTTCAATACTAGATATTCCTCCGCTTGCAATTATATTTAGATTCTTGATTTCATTTATTTGCTGTAGCCATTTTAGATCAGGACCTTGTAACGTACCATCTCTGTCTATACTTGTTGATAAAAATTCTGAAAATCCCATTTCTACGAACTCATTAACAGCATCAATCAATGATAATTTTGTAGTTTCCTGCCAACCATTTACAACTATCAAACCATCATTGTGATCAACTGATATTACCAGTTTTTCGTTACCATATCTGGTTAGAAGTTTACCGAGTGCGGTTTTATCATTAAATGCAAGTGTCCCTATGACTACTCTTTGGGCAAATTCTAATGCACTTTCAATGATCTTTTCGTTCCTAAGTCCTCCTGCAACTTGCACAGGAATCTTTACTGATTTTGCTATGCTACGAAGTGCCTCAAAGTTAGAACC
>DTTB01000161.1 GCA_012964965.1 Candidatus Nitrosopelagicus sp. | reverse complement strand
AACGTGGTAAAAAATATGCAAAGCAAACTAATGAATGGATTGAAGAAGTTTGTATGATGAGCCGACAAAATCTTGGCTCAAGTAAATCAAGGAAGGTTTTTTGCGTTGGTTTTCTTATGTCCCTTGTTTCGTGGATATTTTATGGTATTTCATTTTTGGTAATCGCGGTTAGTGTTGGTTTTGCTGTAGGATTTTTTGAGTCCATAATGGCAGTAATGGGCGCAAATGCAATAGGAAACCTACCAATTACAATAGGTGGTTCTGGCTTAGCGGAATTTGGCATTGTAGCCTACCTTAACAACCTAAATCCCTTCAATTTGGTAATTCCAGATGAAGGCCTTGAATGGAACGCTGTGATAGGTTGGAGAATTGCAACGTATTATGTTCCAATTGCGATAACTTGGATTCTCTTAGTCAAGCTTGCTTTAAGCAGATATACGAAACCGGAGACCATTCGTGATAAATGTCCAGTTTGCGGAGATATAATTAATGACAATGAATTTGCCGGTCATATGCAAAACAAGCATTCAACGGAATAGAAACCACTTTATTTTTCCTACATAATTCTAAATCATGAATTTCAGGAATAAGGTAGTTTTAATCACGGGTGCCTCTAGTGGAATTGGCGAAGCGTCAGCTATAAAATTTGCTAAAAAAAACGCCAAGGTTGTTCTAGTAGCAAGAAGAAAAGAAAAACTACTTCAACTGCAAAAAAAAATTTCAAAATACACAGACTCAATATTAGTTTGTCAATGTGACGTTTCTAACAAATTACAGGTTAAGGAAATGTGTGATATTGTACTAGATACGTTTGGCCGAATTGATGTTTTGGTAAATAATGCGGGATTCGTTATTTATGGAAGGGTTTTAGAGCTTAGCATTGAAGAGATAGAATCACAGATGGAAACAAACTATTTTGGCATGATATACTGTACAAAGAATTTTCTTCCACATATGATTGAACAGGGAACAGGTCACATCGTAAATATTGCATCAGTCGGTGCTAGTTTCGGGATTCCTGGAGTTGCTTCATACTGCGCAACTAAATTTGCCATGTTAGGTTTTTCAGAGGGGTTAAAACACGAGCTCTCTGGAACAGGTGTGGGTATTACGGTAGTTAGTCCAATAGGGGTAAACACACCTCTGTTTGATCATCCATCTTTTGAAAATTATACACGTCCTATGATGGTTACCTTGAGTCCAGAAACAGTCGCAAATGCAGTTCTCAAAGCTGCAAATTCTTCAAGACTAGAGATTGTTGTGCCTTCAGTTGCTAGGGTTGGAATTTGGGCAAAACAAAATTTTCCATATTTTATTAATCCAATAATTGGTAATTCGTTTAGAAAAAAACTAGACAAAAGAAACAAATCAGAATAGTTTATTCTTCACTGGCTTTTTTTTATTTGTCTTTCTTACTTTTTTGCCACCATTCTAAATAATCATACTGTTTGTCTTCTTTGGTTGATTCTCTACGATTAAGTCTGTGGCGTATATCAGAAACTTGTTCTCTTGTTGCATACAATCCACATCTCTTACAGATAAAATGTTTAGTTGAAGGATCTATTTTCATAGGAAATTCAATATCATTTTCTATATCCCTATCATTAGGAATCATATAGTCTCTGCCATCTTCATTTGCCTTTTCAGCTTCGGCCTCAAATTTTTTTTTGAGATTTTTTTTCTCTCGAAAAACACATTCAGGGCAATTAGGCAATATTGACTAGGCAAGATTTTTTCCATAAAAGCGTTCGCAAATTGGATTGATTGTTAAAAAAGACTACAAAGACGTCCAGTACGTGGATTAAATCTTCATCCCGTTAGGTCAGTTCGCCCATCGAACATACCACGTACCGGACTAAAGATCAGTATTTCAAGACCACTATTTGTTTTTTTCAAGAGATTCTGAAACAATTCTTGAAGTATTTTCAGCGCCATTTCCATCAAAATTTTTAGAAAACTCCTGAAGGCTATCTTGATATTTATTGTAATCTTGTTTTATCTTTTTGATTGCATTAATCACTTGTTTTTTGTTTTCAGCTAGTACTCCAAGATTTTTTTCTTCCGCCCACTTTATTTGGTTTGTATGCTCATCATATATCGGCATTCCAATTATCGGTTTTGCTCCAGCACCCATTATTTCTCCCATTACCGTATGAGAACCATTGATTACTGCATATTGACATTCATTTAACACAGTAAGCCTTTCACACTCTGTCAAAAAACCAATGTCGATTTGAAGCCATTCTATATTTTTTTCATATGCTTCAGTAACGGAATAGTAATTTCCGTCTTTGCCAAAAACCTGATCAATAGATTTGTCATTCTTAGCATGAGAAATAATCCTACATTCACGATTCATCCCTGCATCATGAAAAACATCTTCATATTTTTTACCAGTTATATCATTTGTAGATTTATTTCCGGTTCTCATCCAATATCCAAAATCAACTCCTTTTACTATTTTTTCTAAATCCGTTTGTGGTTTAGAATCTCTTGGTTTTGTATCTGAGAAATGACCAACATATGTTACCTTGTCTTTTACATTACTTGGAAAATTCAAATTATATTCACAGATCGTATATGGGGGGGCTGAGTCAGCTACTAATATTCTGGTTGCCTTAGCAATTTGTTTTGAAACAAAATACACTCCAGGGTAGAAATAACTACGAGATTTCCATAATCTAGGCAAGTATTGGTTTGTGACAAAGAGACTTGTAATTCCTCTATTCTTAGCTAGTACATTAGAACCCATGTCCCCATCATTTATGACCAAATCAAACTTTTCCCTATTATACACCTCTCTCTCTTTTTTCATGTAATTTTTCACCTGGTTCACCAACGATTGATTTGTTCCTACTGGAAAAAACATGTTAAGTATTGATAGCGAAACACTCGGTCCATACTTGCCATCTATCGGAGTTGGCATTAAAATCTCATGGATGTTATTTTTTTTGCCAGGTAATTTTTTCAGCAGTTTTTTGTAAATCTCTCCCTTGCTGTAATAAAACATTTCACACTGTTCTTTGAGATATTTTGGTAACATCTCGTCAAGCTTCATCATACGTGAGTAATGACCATTTCCCCAAGGATAGATAAATTCGCCTATCTTTTTCATATTTAAAATCTAATTCCTCCGCTTAAATTTTCAACGCCAAGACTCAATTTTATCTAAAATATCATGGACGTTATTCTGTGCCACTTTAATCGAGATAACTTTTCTATCCCTAGCAGATATCTCGGCAATTTTCTTAATTTCTTTCAGAGGTTTCTTTGAATTATAAAACTTAGTGTTGCCATATTTTTTAATCTTGGGCAGATATTTTTCTAACCCAATTTCTCTCGCACTAGTTAGCACATTACTATCTAATCCAGATAAGGGAAGATATGGCACCAAGTTTTTTTTGTAAACTCGTCTCACCATATTCTCAAGAAAATCTATAGGATAAATAAGCGGAGACAAACTTAGAGAAATTCGTTTTATATTGTTAGATATCGCTATCATTGAAAGTAATTCGATTGTAATTTCTGTTAGTAGTAAGGATGCTGGCTTTTTATCAATTGGCACTTTATAAAACTCTAAATCTATTTTTGGTTTAACCATTCTATGTATTAATTGATTTAGCATCTTTGCTATATGTAATAATTCAGACTCTTTGACAAAGCAAATTATGATCTTTACGTCAAATCCATGCTTGATGGTTTCAATACATGATATTGCAGATAACTCATCAAAAACACAACAGATTGTTTTCTTATTTTGTGAATTGTTAGGAATTCCCTCAAGACCTTCATCTGAATAAATGCAGATGTAAGCATGTGATTTTGTCAGGTAGACATAAAGACGCTTGTCATATTTTTCATCTGTGCCGGGTTTGATTCTCTTTTTAGCAGTTTTTTCAATCAGGGAAGAAGTAGCAGCGACTTCAACATCCTTTGTCATAAAACCCCTGGCATGTCCCTCTACACGTATCAGAAATCTTTCGCTTTCAAGAAAAAGATCTACACCAACTTTTGAAATACCATTTACGATTGAATCAAAACTGTTTGTAACTTGTTTTGCTATAGCAACTCTTTTGATTCCAAATAAAGTATTGATAGCAGATGATGTAAAAACTGGGTCATCTGTTTCAACTATTATTATATCTCCCTCTTGTCTTATTTTATGAAATTTTTGATTCTCAATCTTTAGGATTTTCTTGATATTTGTTATAAGCGGCTTGATCTTATTTAGGGAAAAAATCGACGGAAACACTATAACTAAAACTTTGTCTTCCAATATGGATCCCTAACATGTTTGTAATTTTAGAATTGTTATTGACTAATCTTAGTAATGATTATAAAACGAAATTTGGGAACATGTGTTATGTCGCAATTTACGCAGGAACAAGTCTCTGAATTAAATAATAAATTAAAAACACCTGAGGAGGTTTTGCAATGGGGCTTGGAAAACATCCATCCTAAACTTGCCTTAGCGTCAAGCTTTGGGGCGGAAGATGTTTGTGTCATTCACATGTTATCAAAAATAAATCCAGAGGCCAGAGTTTTTTCATTAGACACAGGGAGACTAAATCAGGAAACATACGACGTTATGGACGAAATAAGAAAAAAATACAATACTAAAATTGAAATTACTTTTCCTGATGCAACCGAGGTAATTGAGATGGTACAAACTCATGGAATGAATCTGTTCTATGAGAGTGCCGAAAACAGAAAACTGTGCTGTGGTGTTAGAAAAGTACATCCTTTGAACAAAAAGTTAGCTACATTGGATGGTTGGATTACCGGTCTTAGAGGTGATCAAACTCAAAACAGACAATCATCTCAAAAAATTGAAATTGATGAACAACATGATAGCATGATAAAACTTAATCCAATTCTTGACTGGAGTTGGGAACAAACGATGAGCTATATCAAAGAAAACGATATTCCTTACAATAAATTAATTGACCAAGGATTTCCTAGTATTGGCTGTGAGCCATGTACAAGAGCAATAAAACCCGGCGAAGATTTACG
>DTTB01000160.1 GCA_012964965.1 Candidatus Nitrosopelagicus sp. | reverse complement strand
ACGTCAATCCCGCTTCCTTTTTCAATTGATATAGACACTCAGTCTATCACACTAGAGAAGGGCCAGACAGCAAATGTCATGCTTTATGTTATCTCACCAGCGTATGATTTTACTCGTAGTGTTACCGTGAATTCATCCACGACATCTCTATTTTCAGATATTGTTATCGCATCCGAACCAAAGGAACTATATCTTTCTGACGGCTCAAAAACTATTTCGATACAAATTACTGCAAGTGAGAATGCGTTATCCGGTACACATAAGGTTCTTCTAGGCGCATATAATAATGAAATCGCTGTTTCCCAATTTATCACTGTGATAATAGTGTGATTCCAAAAATTGATTCTGAACTAGGAATATCAGTTTACACAACAAATTTTCCCGGCTGTGGCGGAACAATAAAAAAACAAAACGAGGATTTTGTTGTCTCAGAAATCATTTCAGAAAAAGCACATTCTCAGATTCATTCAGAATTTGGCTATGCTGTTTGCAAATTAAAAAAAAATGGAATTGACACTACACATGCACTAAGTGAAATTTTTAAAAAATATGGAATTAGGTTCAAATCTCTTGGCTTAAAAGATGCATCAGCTATAACTGAACAATTCGTTGTCACAACAAGCAAAATTAAACATGATTTTTTGATCAATGAATCAAGATACAGTCTAAAAAAAATTGGATTTACAAGCAAACCATTATCAAAAAAAGAAATGATTGGGAATCATTTTAAGGTAAAAATTAGCGGAGTGTCTGATACATTGTCACAGTTTGAGGAATATGATAAAGTTTTGAACTTTTATGGTTACCAAAGATTTGGTTCAAGCCGACCAGTTACTCACCTAATTGGTAAGGCATTGATCCAGAAGGATTTTTTGCTGGCAATCCACCTATTACTATCATTTACTTCCGAATATGATACAACACAGAATATTACATTTCGAAAAATAATGGCTGACAGATCAAAATATTCTGAAGCTCTCAAAATAATTCCAAATAGAATGGATCTTGAAAAAATTGCCTTGAAGGAGATGATAGAGCATAACAATCCAGTTAAGGCATTACGCGCCTTGCCATTATCGATAAGGCGGTTTTTTGTTCAGTCATATCAATCATTTATTTTTAATAAAACACTAAGCATGTCTTTTGAAAATGGTGAAGAGCTATTTTCCCCCCTATCTAACGATGTTTGCTATGATAAAAATGCTAATTTAGGAAAATTTGAAAATGATCCTCTTCAAAGATTAGCAATTCCTTTTGTTGGTTATTCCTATTACAAAAAAACTCGCTTTCATTATTACATTGAAAAAATATTAAAAGATGAAGAAATAACATCAAAGGATTTTTTTTCAAAAGAAATGCAGGAAATAAGTAGCGAAGGCGGTTTTAGAAACTCCTCTATAAAATGTGAAGACTATACGGTGGAAGATGACACTGTATCGTTTTCGCTTTCAAGAGGATCTTTTGCTACTATAATTCTCCGTGAAATAATAAAGCCTGAAAACCCATTAGCGGCAGGATTCTAAATATTTTTAACTAAAATCTGTTCCTAAGTATATGATTTTTGTTATCCAGCCTATCTCAGATTTATGGGTAAACAGAATTGATCAATTGACTAAATGATTTTTTTGTTTCCTATTTAATCCGTATTTTTCTAATAATTTGTATGTCAAATTGGTTAGCTACAAATGAGTCTGATTCAATTATTGTGCGTTATTCCACTTTTGTAATTTTCTGCATAGCAGCAATATCTGCTTTGAGTCTTTTTGTAATATTCCAGACTGTAATTGAAAGTATCACTGCGGAAACTCCAATACTAGTGAATATTATGTTTATACCAACATTTATCGTGGGATTTCTTTACGGATTAAAAATTACTGAGCGTGTCATGAAGCCCTCAGACACGCGCAGTCCAATCAAGCGTGGAATTTTAAAGATGTTTCTATTCTTCTTCGTTATTGGCGGTCTTTTCAGCTCTGTAAATTTTGCGTTGCATGGTGGAAGTATGGTGCCTGACGGCTCTCCCTTTGATACTGGTATAATTGAGTGGGCAGTAGAGTTGATCACATACAATGGTGGTGTTACATTTCTAATTGTATCAAGCATTGTTTTGATGGCTGCTGCAACACGAAAAATTGTTGGATTAGGTGGAGGATACCTGGGCAAGATTATTTCATTTGTAGGAACATTCGTTTTCTTTTCAATGGTTTCTGTTAGCCTTACACAGAGTGATCCCACTCACTCTCAGGTGTTTCTTTACACATTTTTCTACGCGGGAATAATATCCGGTTCTTTGTATGAGATGAACAAACTTACCGCTAAGCAAAATATGTGGGAAGACTATTCAAACGGTTACCAGTAGTTTAGTTATTCCTCATTCTGAGCATTCTTCATTATTGTTTCTAAATCCTCATCCAGAATTACCCAGTGCCTGTACTTTCTACATTCTGAACTGTCAACATCCTTATTTTCCCTACATTCTTGTAACTGCATTTCATCCAACCATTTAGCACATTGTGGTTCCAAGAAACCATTAGCCTTACAATCATCAAAAATGGCTACTTGCTGTCTTTGTATCGTATCACCAAAAAGAACATCAGGACCTATGACCAATTGTAAAACACCAATCATAGCCAGCGAACCTGCTACCATAATCATGCCATACCCAACTTTTCTATAATGATGAGGCTCTTTCATTAATTTTGAATCTAAACTAGTGGAATTTAATCCTTAAGATGGATCCATTGTGCAATTATTTATTAGCAAAACTAACGGAAGAGAGAAAAGTAATAACTTTTTAGTAAATATAGTTGGCTATTCAAATTCTTCACTATGAATTCCTTGGACCAATCAAACTCTCAGAATGGGGACCTCCGATGGAAGCAGTTGTGTACATTATATTTTCAAAGAATAAGGATGTTTTTAACATGCTTCATGTTGCTGAAACAGGAAAAACTGAGGCTGGAGATTTTTTTAAAAAAAATGATCAATTCAAGTGTTGGTTATCACATGCTGGAAACGAAGAAAACCTATACCTTTCAATTTATCCAATGTGGGAATCCAGTGAATCTCAGAGAAGGCAGTTAGAAAATAAAATAATTTCCAGATACAAACCAATTTGTAATAAGTTTGATGAGAGTGATCAGGATGTATTTAGCACCACGGTTAAAACAACTAGGCCTGAACCAGAGCCTGAACCAGAGCCTGAACCTGAAGATTAGTTTCTGTTTCTGATCTTAAACATTTCCAAAGTAACTAGATCAATTGCCTTTTTGAGGTGTTCAAACTCCTTAAACAAGTTTATTTCTCCTTGGACAAGCGTTTTGAGTACGCTCACCATTGCCCTTTGATATTCGTCAGTAGAAGAAACTTCAAGGCCATTAACTCTAGACATAATATTATCAAGGTCCTTTACCGTGTCATCAAGAGGAATATGCTTTTTCATATCGGTCATTTTGTCGCTTCATATATGAACCATTTTTAGAGTAATTCCTCATCAATTTTTTTTATAGCATCAGAATACTGTGCGCAATGACAAGTTGGTATCATGCATTTGCCTCGTTTTACTAGCGAATCATTTTCCGTTGATTCATGAGCCTCGTCTGTATGGTGGCATCTTCTGCAGTTCATGTGTTTTACAGTTAACCCAAATATTTTAAGGAATAAGAACTGCCCGTGCATCTATTTCTGAATTCTTAAGTTTAACCAATGCTTCATTTGCTTGTTCGAGCGGAAAAGTTTCTGTAACCACCTCAAGTTTATTTTCATCCGAGATTCTAATCACATCCTCCATGTCTTTTCTAGAGCCTATCAAGGTTCCTCTGATGGTTTTTTCTTCAAACGCCAAAAAATTAGGGATCTTACCAACTGTAGCAATAACTACCATTCCACCTTTTTTGATTGATTTGATTGCTGTATCTGTTACCTCATCAACTGGTGCAAAAACAATTGCGGCATCAAACAAACCATATTTTTTGTTAACATCTTGCAGAAATTGTTCTTGACTAGATGAATAAACAAAAACATTATCTGCTCCTAACTTTTTTGCAACATCCAGATGTTTTTCTTTCCTTGAAATTGCACTAACCTCACACCCTTCAATTTTGGCAAACTGTATTGCCATATGTCCCACTCCACCTATACCAAAAATTGCAATTTTTTTATTTTTTTCAGGCTCTGCAGCCTTTACCGCCTTGTAGGCTGTTATACCAGCGCAAAATAATGGTGCTGCATATTCAGGTTTCATCGTGTCAGGCACTCTGGTTGCAAAATCCTCTGATACAGTTATGTATTCCGTGTATCCGCCCCTTAGAGATTCTCCAGTGACATCCATCTTTTCACAAAGATACTCCTTACCCTCATTACAATACTGGCAATCCAAGCAGGAACCAAGCAAGGGAGTTATTCCTACTCTTTCACCTACTTTGAATTTTGTAACGTCATTACCAATCTCTACTATTTTTCCCACAACTTCATGTCCTGGAACTGTTGGTAACGTAGGCGGTATTCCAATGTCTTCCCAGTCTCCCTCGATCGAATGTAGTTGTGAGTGACATACACCGCATGCCTCAATCTTTACCAGAACTTCTTTGGGGGTTGCAATCTCATGCCTATCAATCTCAGTAAGCTTTAACGGGCTTGATTCCACAGGACCAAGTTTTGAAAGTAACATAGCGCGCATCTTTTCAGGCATGATATCCAACTTTTGTATCGATTCTTAAATTTTTGTAAACAATAAGAATTAAAATAAATCCAAAATTATTCTAATTAATGGATTATAGGCTCACTGATGAGGATAAGGAAAGAGTAAAGCTTCTGAACGAGGTTACAAAAAAACAGGTAAAAAATTTGAGCCTTGAGCAGCTGATACGCCTACAGGAGCTGTTGGAAAAGAAGGATTACAGTCATCAAAAAATAGCAAATAAATCAAAGAAAAAACTCCTCAGCCAAATTAACGTGGAAATTTACAAGCATGATGATGCAGCTATCTGGAAATAATCAAATTACATACAATTGACTTACCTGTTTATACGCGCTATAACCCAGTTTCACGCTAGATTAG
>DTTB01000159.1 GCA_012964965.1 Candidatus Nitrosopelagicus sp. | reverse complement strand
TTGCTTGATACTACATAAGATACCCAAGTAACATCGTCAATTTCATTTGTAATCCGATTGCTAATTTTCTCAATCAATTCATTTGGAAGCCTAGTCCAATCAGCAGTCATAGCATCAACAGAATCTACAACTCTAATCATCACTATGTTGCCATATTTTCTCTCATCTCCAACAACGCCAACAGCCTTGTCATCACCAACTGCGGCATATGCTTGCCAAACATTGTCATAGATGTTTGCATTTTGTAATTCCTCTTCTACTATCTTACTTGCAACTCTTGTGATATCCAACTTTTTTTTCGTAACTTCACCAATAATTCTTACCGCTAGTCCCGGTCCTGGAAATGGGTGTCGCACAAGCAAACTTTGAGGAACTCCAAGAATCTTTGCAACTTTTCTTACCTCATCTTTATACAGGTCACGTAATGGCTCTAAAACTTTCAAATCTAGCCAATCTGGTAGACCACCGACATTGTGATGGGTTTTGATAACAGACGCCGGACCCTTTGATACTCCACTTTCAATCACGTCAGGGTAAAGAGTTCCCTGAGCAAGCCAAGTAAACTGACCTTTACTCTTAGCAAATTTCGTAAAAACTTTAACAAATTCCTCTCCAATAATCTTCCTTTTTTCTTCGGGATCAACCACCCCCTTTAATTTTGATAAAAATTGTTTTTGCGCATCTATCTTTGTGAAGTCAACTTTAAAATTCTTAGTGAACATATCCTGAATTTCCTTGGTTTCATTTAACCTCAAAAGACCGTTATCAACAAAAATGCATTTAAGCCTCTTTTTCACTGCCTTATGAATCAGTAATGCAGTAACAGTAGAGTCTATGCCTCCACTAACTCCGCATAAAATATTACCCTCTAATTTTGAAATATTTTCTATAGAATTTTCAACAAATCTTTCCAGAGTCCAATCTTGGTTTGCATGACAAACTTTGAGAACAAAATTTTTCAAGATTTCATTTCCATTCTCTGTATGTACTACTTCTGGGTGAAATTGAATCCCATACACAGTTTTCTGCTTGTTTGAAATTGCAGCCGCACGCGCATTTTCCGTATGACCAATGATTTCAAAATTATCTGGTACAAGTTTAGCTTCGTCCCCATGACTCATCCAAGCTCTAATAGAATCACCAATTCCACTGAAAATATCAGAATTATCATCAATGGAGAGCACAGCTGAGCCATATTCTTTATTTACACGTTTTACTTTGCCACCAAAATTGTTAACAATTATCTGATGACCATAGCATATTCCCAATATTGGTGTCTGCAAACGGAAAATTTCCTTAGTAGGTGTAGGAGCATTAGAATCATATACACTAGATGGTCCTCCCGAAAATATTATTCCCTTTGGATTCAGTTTCTTTAATTCCTTTAAAGAAATATCATATGGAACAAGCTCAGCATATACTGAAAAATCTCTAATACGTCTACATATTAAATGACTATACTGTGAACCAAAATCTAATACAATAATTTTATCCATAAAATCACACTGAATTTTGTAACATTCGTGTCAAAGACCATGTTGCAGTGTTTATAATTTCATCCACTCTTTCTTTTTGACGATAATTTTTTATTATAATTTCTCTTATTGCACTTCCATTGTTATTGATTACACAATCAATAACATCATCTTTTCCTATTTTTCCTTTTTCAACTTCCTGATTATCTTTATTTTTCATTTCCCCAATAATGCGGTCTATAAAAAAAGTTTTCAGAGGAGGCGTTTCAGAATTAAGTGAGATATTCTTATCTAAAACAATTGAAAGTTGGTCGTCTGAAACAAATACATTTGCAATAGTTGATCCATCTGAATTTTTTATAATTGGAACTGCATCTTTCTTTTTTTCTGTATTGAGAGTTAGATCTGAAGCTTTTGTAAAACTTGTTTGTTTGAGTATTGTGTTTAGGATAGAAATATTTTTTTCAAGTTTTTCAATTTCTTCTAAGTGTTTCTCAATTTCTTCAGTAAGTTGCTCTTTTAGTTCTAAAATGTCATGAATCTGGTCGTCTGAAAACCCCATGTTTTCTCTTATGTGTGAACAATATTAAAACGCATTCTTGGGGGTAATTATATTGTCAATATCTTCAAACCTGATTTTCGCAAATCCTTTCACAGTAGTAGTGGAATATAGTTCAGATCTGCTTTTTTGTGCTAGCCATTCTAACAATTTCTTTCCACGACGCAATTTCCTAATCTTGATGTCTTTGTTAGCAATTCTAGTCTTTGAAAAACTTCCAATAGTAGTACCAAAATCCATTCCAAAAAGAATTATTTTTTTAGCTTTAAAGTGATTTGCTAAAAATACACATCTATCACCATCAGTAAATCCTCCAAAATTGTGAATCTTTCCAAAAGGCTTTGCTTGTGTTGTCCCTATACAATTTTTGAAGTTTTTTGCAAGGTAAAGCTTTTCGAGATTATCACCATGAGCATGAACAACCATTACTGCATTTGTTTTGCCAACTCTTTTGAGTACAGAAATATCACCATCAAGATCTGTGACCACAATGTTTGATTTCAAATTATTTTCTATTAGAGCCTTAGTGGCACCATCAGCTACAATTTTTGTAATTTTATTGTATTTTTTTAAAATTGGAATGCAGGAAAGTAATGAAGGGCCTGCGCCTATGATGAAAACAGATTCATTTTCTATTAGTTTTTTTAATTCTGTTATACGAGTTTTTCTTGATAATAGCGAATCTAACAATCTTGATGATTGGATATCCTTTTTTTTTGAATAACCAAAATCATTGACAATCTCATTATATCTTGTTGCCCAACCTAATATCGTCATATGACTCAAATTGGTAGGGTTTATGATAAGTTATGTGAATAAGCTAGGAACTGTTTCAGTTGGTAATTCAAGCCCTGTTAGAATAATGGGAATTTTAAACATCAGCCCCGAATCATTTTATAAAAAATCTATCTCAATTGGCAAAAAAAGAATTGCGGATTCAGTTCGTAGAATGGAAGAGGATGGCGCAGATTTTGTTGATGTTGGTGGTATGTCTACTGCACCATATCTTTCAACAATGGTTTCAGAAAAAATAGAGACACACCGTATCATCAAAGCAGTTAAAATCATTCAACAAGTTTCTAACCTACCAATTTCTGTAGATACGTGTAGGGCAGGAGTTGCCAAAGAATCTTTAGAATTAGGAGTTGATATAATTAATGATGTTACAGGATTGAAACATGATCCGATGATGTCAAAGATAATTGAAAAATATTGTCCATCACTAGTTTTGTGTGCTTTTAGTAAAAAATTCGTAACCGGAAATCAATTACTCAAAACAAAAAATCTATTGAAAGAAAGTTTGAATATAGCCAAATCTGCAAGTATTCCTAGTTCAAAAATTGTTTTAGATCCTGCAATAGGATTTTTCAGAAAAGAGGGAAAAGGTTCTCTTTTTACAAAGATTAATTCAGATTGGGTTAAAAGAGATTTGTTGATTTTGAAAAATTTAAAATCAATAAAAATGAATAAACCAATTCTTGTATCAGTATCAAACAAATCATTTATTGGGAAAATTCTAAAAAAACAATATTTGTCAGATCGACTTGCTGGTACATTAGTAACTGAAACACTATCCATTCTAAATGGCGCGGACATAATTCGTACTCACAATGTTGGCAAAACAAAAGAAGTAATTACAATCACACAAAAATTATCATAAGGCAAGAAACGCTTATATCGGTTTTTTTTTCTTATGTATGAGGTTCATTTGGGAATAAGAGAAGGATTAACATTTGATGATGTTCTTCTTGTACCCAAATTTTCGAATATAACAAGCCGTTCTCAAACTAATCTCACAACACATCTTTCTAGAAACATTTCCTTGAACATTCCAATAATCAGTGCCAACATGGATACTGTTACTGAATCTTTTATGGCGGTAACAATTGCTCGTGAAGGCGGCATAGGAATAATACATAGATTTCTTACAATAGAGCAGGAAGTGAATGAAGTCCTTAAAGTCAAACGCTCCGGAAGTGTAATCATAGAAAATCCGTATTCAGTTAGTCCTGAACAAACAATTCAAGACGCTTTCACGATAATGAACGAAAAGGAAGTTTCGGGACTTTTAGTTACAGATTCCAACTCTAAATTAGTAGGAATTCTAACTGAGCGTGATGTTTTATTTGAGCCGTCTGATTGTTCTAAATTAGTTAAGGAGTTAATGACAAAGGATGTTGTTACTGCAAAACCAGGTATTGATCTACAACAAACTAAAGAGATTCTAAAAAATAATAGAATTGAAAAATTACCTATAATCGATGACGAAAATCATGTCAAGGGTCTAATAACTAGTCAGGATATTTCTAATTTGGAAAAATATCCTAACGCATCAAAGGATCAGAAAGGGCGTCCACTTGTTGGAGCAGCTGTTGGTGTTAAGGGTGATTTTATGGAAAGGACTGAAGCCTTGATTAATGCAGGAACTGATGTCATAGTTGTTGACATAGCACATGGTCATAGTGAAAATGCGATAAACACAATAAAAAACATCAAGAAGGCATTTCCAGATTGCGAACTAATTGCAGGAAATGTTGCTACTGCAGAGGGAGCTGAAGATCTGATTAAAGCTGGTGTTGACGCAGTAAAAGTTGGAGTTGGTTCTGGTTCTATTTGTATAACTAGAGTAATCACTGGTTCTGGAGTTCCGCAGTTGACAGCTGTTTTAGATTGTGCCAAAGTTGGCATAGATAGTGGTATACCAATCATATCAGATGGCGGCACACGAAATTCAGGTGATGCAACCAAGGCCCTAGCGGCTGGTGCGTCTTCAATTATGGTAGGAAGTATTTTGGGCGGAACTGATGAGAGTCCAGGCTCAACAATTACAAAAAATGGTAAACGTTTTAAGATTTATCGAGGAATGGCATCCTTAACAGCTTCAATGGGGAGGAAAACAAAAGAAAGTGGGACTATTGAACTAACTGATGATATCAACGATTATGTTGCTGAGGGGGTAGAAGCTTTAGTTCCATACAAAGGAAGTGTTACTGATATCATCACTCAAATCACAGGTGGAATACGTTCAGGACTCAGTTATTGTGGTGCCCATAGCATAAAGCAAATGCAAGAAAATGCAGAATTTATTAAAATATCACGAGCTGGATTTGCTGAAAGTCAGCCTCATGATGTTGATGT
>DTTB01000158.1 GCA_012964965.1 Candidatus Nitrosopelagicus sp. | reverse complement strand
TAAGTATCTAGACCACGAGGTATTTCATAGAATTCGTTTGCCTGAATGAAAATATCAACATCAGTAACATGATAGATGTTATACATTTCAGTCCTCCAGTTGTAAAGCTCCTGTGGATACCTGATTTGTTCTTCAAGCCATACAGGCATGTCAATTACATTATGCTCATACTGAGCCAGGAACATGTTGCTAAAGAAGTCGTTTCCGTGCCTGATTAGCTGAATATCGCCATCATAGGTATCAACCAATGCGTAGCCTGCCAGCCTAAGATATGGATTTCCTGCTGACCATGGTATATTGGATGAATCAAAGCCAACTATAAGAGGAACAAGCCAATAGGTGTTTTCGCCATCTGTTACTGGCAGTGAATCAAGCTCCTTCCCAAACAAGTTGTACAAGAAATATGGGTAGAGGGTTTCCATTCTTTCGTTAACATCCTTGTATCTCATGACATGAACTGGTGTTCCGGGATATGAAATCATAAAGTTTGGTTCAAACATCCAGCTAACTGGTGGGGCAATTTCCAAGCCTCCAGCTCCAGCATAGGATTCATTGTTTAGCTCTGCAGTAGTTGATCCTCGGTTTGTGGGATATGCTGACCATTGGCTACTAAGCAATCCGCCCTCACCATAGTAGATCTTTCTTTGTGGAAATAGCTCAGAGCTGTCAACAATTTTACCATCTGTTGCCTCCAAGGTTAGAAAGCCATTCGGAACATGCGTGTAAACCAAGTGTTCGTTATACCATCTGTTCTCCAAACTTACGGAGGTTGGCAAGATTGGTGCCATGGATGCAGTCCAGTATAGTTTGTCATCAAACCTCAAAATATCGTTGTCTTCAAAATTGACATATGGTATCAAACCAATTTCTGGTTTTAGTTTAGCAAATGCGGCTTCCCAGTCCCATACACGTATGCCATCAAGAACGTCAGCATTACCTTCAATGTATTGATCAATCTGGTTTGGGGAAATAGAGTTTAACGTAACATCATGAATGTGTTCTTCAACTTGATCTAATTCTGCAAGATAACGGTTTACTCCAATTTGTTGTGCAGTGTATGGACCTAGATATTCTATCTTTTTAGCATCTGCAATGCTAGTGTTGACAGACATAGCAACGCCAACAACAATTGCAATTGCAACGATGGTAAAAATTCTGATGTATACATCCCTTTTTAACATGTGCGTCAGTACTCTAGATCTTATCCTATCAAATACTGAAAATGCAATTAATGCAAAACCAATAACAAACATTCCGCCTATTGCGTACTTTGTATTATAATCTATATCAGAAGTAAAGAACATGTTAAAGGCTGCCCAGACTATTGCAATTCCTACAATTACTTCAAGTGTTGACGTGTATTTTAGATACTTCGGTTTTCCCCCAGCCGTATCGTGAATAGCATTTGTAAGAACTTTCAAAATATGATGTACCCCAATAAACAACAGAAGACGTAATCCAATAGCGGCAATAAGCGGTGGAACAAGAATGAGCAGAGCAGGTATCATCGGAATCACTTTTTCAGTTGCATAAGAATAGTCAGTTGGTGGTGTTACAAAAGGAAGAGAAAATATCTCTATTACACTTTCTACACCAAGATCATTTCCATCTATGACTTGCATGATGGCAAATCCAAAGAAAACATTCGCAAAGAAAGCACCAAATAACAAAACTTTGGTAATCTGCCAAATTACAAAATGAGGAACAGAAATCTTATGATCGTGAAAACTTGGTACGCTTTCTGTTATAGATGCAGTTGGATTACGGTTGATAAACCCAATCGCGGTACGTAAAGTGTACCAAAGAATAGAATGACGTTTTACAATATTTACACGTACTAGTGCAATTACTGAGAGGGTTACTGAAGAGATCAACGCAAAATAAAGCGGAGTTGTGAAAAGATCTGCAAACTCCTCAAAGTTCATAAATAAAACTACCGCCTGATTGCCTACGAGTAGAAATGCGATTATTGCAATTATAGCTATGATTCCAAGCCTCAAGTACTTACTAAGGTCTGGAGGTGGACCTGTGCTTGCTTTTGCTGAACTATACAACTTGAAAAACTTGCATCAGGTATCAAATTAATACCTAATGAAAGAAAAGCTGGTGGTTTTAATGAAATCAGGCTAAATTGGCAATACCCTTACAGATCATATACACTGCGGTGAATTTTGGAATGGAAACTGTTTCATTTGCGTAAGGCCCAAACTTCTTGTTTTTAAGCCTGAATACAATTGGACAGTTTGCTAAAACCTCAACTGGTTTATCATCAATCAAGCAGGCTTCAGTATACGGACTGAATTTTTCGATGTTTTCACAAGCAAGTTTGACTAGGCCGCTTTTGCTGTTCAGAGATCCTTCCAATCGGAAGATTCTGTGTATGTCAACCGTAACATTAGGATCTATCCTTATTCCGATCGAATTTTTGCCCATTTCCTCAAGCCTTTGCCGGTAAGCATGGTAGCCATCAGAAATAATCTTGGTTACACCTTTTGATCTATTGGACTTGGAGCCGAAAAGGCCAGCTGCCACACGACCACGCCATCCTGGTTCTGCAAGCTCTGGAAGCAGTGATCTTGAAGGGTTGGCTTTTTTAAATCCAAACGCTTCGGGGATTGCCCTACGAAACATGATATAGTCACTCAAGTCGCTTCTTTCTTTAGAGCCCAGAGTGTTATAGGCTGAGTTTGCTACATAAAGATGAAAGCCATCATTACCTGAAAAGGAAACTAGAATGTTTTCACGCCGAATTTGTAAATCTGTAGTTAGTATTTTTATCAGGTTCAAAGTTTCTTTTTTTAAACTGTAGATACAATTTTGGCATGGCAATGAAACAAAATCCAGTTTGTTTGACTTACATTTAGGGCATATGTCTTGTATTAAAGAAACTTCATTACAAGAAAGGCATTTTATGCATGTGTGTTCTTTTCTGCAAGACAGATTAAGATCCTTTGCGTCTATGTCAAAAATAAGATCTGCTTCCTTCCAATCTTTTTCTCCCATCGATAAATTAGGAAAGGAGTAGTAAGCATTTGAACAAAAAACGTCAGAAGGTACGTTTGTCATTAGCATGAGCCGCAAATCTTTGTCAGTTTTTAATGAAATGTGTCTGATCATTCCAGAGTTGAATTTTTTATAGCCAAACTCTCTTTCAGATGACCTGTCTGGAACATGAATTAGATTAAAATGATCAAAATAGTATTGCTTGAAAGTTTCTACTAAAAAATTTGAATCATGTTCAAGCATTTACAATCTTTTCTTTCCAAATTGAATCGGATTTATTATATTATCACATTCAGGTATAGCAAAACATAGATCGTTACTCTTGAGCTTTTCACATGATGGGCAAGAATATTTTGTATTACTTCCAGTTTCACCCGCAATTTGATTGATCTGGTATCGCGTAACTTTTTCGTTATAATCTGGAGCGTTTTTGAATAAAGGTGCAATCTCATCAATTGATTGTCCCCTGCCAAGTAGAAATGTGGCTAGCATAAATCTTCCAGAATGAGACAAGTTTTCTCCGCTTTCAAGCGCATCAATTGCATGCTTGATGCATGGAGGATATTCGGTTGATACAGTTACACTTACTGTGAACTTTTTTGCCAAATCAACCAACCTGTTAACTTTGTCCTCAAATCCCTTGTACAATGATGGTGTATTAGCAGCTCTAATTCTAGAACGAATATAGCCGCCAAGCTCCCTTCGAATTAATCTGACAGTTTCGTGAGGACTTAAAAAGACCATCCCACTCTCAACGTGACGGTTAACTAGTTTCCATTCAAGTTCATGAAAATTTACTGCGTGTCGTAGATAGTCAGAAATAGGAATCACGAAATTATTTTTGTCCTTTTTAACACTAACAGAAAAGATGTCTCTGATAATTTTTATTGCAAGTTCCTCACTTGTTTTATTTGAATTGTCTACTAGATCTTTTTCAAGAAATTTTTCAGCCCTACGAGCTTCAGCGAGAGAAAATCGGTTGATAAGGGTGTTCATCCCGCTTAGTTTTAGTAGAATTATTGCAATTAGAAATGAAAAAGTATCAGAGTTATCAAATTTTGGGTTGTAAATTTTTCCATTCGCTGCAGATTCAATCCGTTCATATGCCTTATCTACAATAATCTGAAGATCTGGATCCGTTGCAAACTGTTCTAGTGTAAACCCTTTATCCTGTAGATATTTCCCAGCTTCTGCCAGAAAAGGATATTTTGCGATCTCATCATGTCCTAAACTAACCATATACTACTTACCTAAACCTCACTAAAAAATTTGATTTAAAAAGTTTCAAAACAAAAAAACCAGACTAGTTTAAATTATGCTAAAAAGTCTTTCAGGCGTGCAAATTGGACTACATGTTTCTATTGCAGGTTCTGTTGCTAATGCGGTTACCAATGCGGTTGAACGCGAATGTTCAGCATTTCAAATATTCACGGGAAATCCAAGAGGGTGGTATTCAAAAGACCTAACAAATGAAGATGTTACAAATTTTAAGAAAAATCTTAGCGAGTGTGACATTGATCAATTTGCTACGGTTGCACATATGCCATATCTTCCAAATCTTTCTACTCCAGATATTACAGGTTATGAAAAGTCCATCAAAGCTATGATAAGAGAGATTGAACGGTGTGCCAAAATTGGAATACCTTACCTTGTAACACATTTGGGAAGCCATAAAGGATCAGGAGAAGAAGGCGGAATCCAGCGACTGACAGCTGCACTGATGGAAGTTGCCAAAACAAAAAAGAATGTTACCATTCTTCTTGAAAATACTGCAGGCCAAAAAAATTCTGTAGGATCAGATTTCACTCAACTTGCAGAGATCTTCTTCAGTTTAGAACCAACAAACAGATTTGGGATCTGTATTGACACATGTCATGCCTTTGCTGCAGGATATGATCTAAGAAATGAAAAAGGCGTAAAAAAAACCTTTGAAAAATTTGATAAGGAGATAGGACTAAAACATCTCAAGATTCTTCACTTGAACGATTCTAAGGGTGATTTAGGATCTCATCTTGATAGACATGACCATATTGGTTTAGGTCAAATAGGAAGTGCTGGATTGAGCAAAGTAATCAAACTAATGAATAAAAATAAAATTCCTATAATATTAGAGACACCTATTGATGAAAGGCGAGATGAGTTTGAGGATATTGGAACCGCAAAAGAACTTGCATAAAACTAATTTATTTCACCTAGGTGGCTTGCAATTATGA
>DTTB01000157.1 GCA_012964965.1 Candidatus Nitrosopelagicus sp. | reverse complement strand
AATTCAAACTGGTATGTCAAGCATGACACCTAAAAAAATTGGGAATATGAGATATCAGATTGACGCTGATTCTTCCATAGGAATGAAGGTGCCCGTGACAATTTATGCTGATGAAAAATTGCTGAACAAAATGATGACTGATAGAACAATCAAGCAAGCTGTAAACGTATCAACTATTCCCGGGATTCAGCAGCACGCAATAGTTCTGCCTGACGGTCATGAGGGGTATGGATTTCCTGTTGGAGGTGTTGCCGCCATGGATGCAGAAGAGGGAATGATTAGCCCGGGTGGTGTTGGTTATGACATCAATTGCGGCGTCAGACTTCTTAGAACTAATCTATCCGAAGACAATGTCAGGCCAAAACTTAAGGATCTTGTCACTGATCTTTTCAATTCGATTCCATCCGGTGTTGGCTCCAAGGGAGCTATACGACTGAATCCATCGCAGTTAGATGAAGTTTTGGTACGGGGAGTAAGTTGGGCAGTTGATCACGGATATGGTTCAAGTAACGACGCCGATGTTTGTGAGGAAAACGGGCAAATTGCAAACGCTGACCCAAACAAGGTGTCAGAGCGTGCCAGAAAGAGGGGCTCGCCTCAATTGGGAAGCCTGGGTTCTGGCAACCACTTTCTTGAAGTGCAAAAAGTTACAGAGATTCATGACGAGGAAGCTGCAAAAAGGATGGGAATTGAAAAAGGTACTATTACCATTTTAATTCACTGCGGCTCGCGCGGATTTGGCCACCAAGTATGCAGTGATTATCTTAGAATTTCAGAGCAGGCGCAAAAAAAATACAATATTGAATTGCCAGACAGGGAATTGGCATGCGTTCCAAACAAGTCTGAGGAGGGGGAATCATACAGGGCAGCAATGTTTGCAGCATTAAATTTTGCATGGAGTAATAGACAGATGATTACTCATTGGACAAGAAAATCTTTCGAAAGAGTTTTCAAGCAATCAGAATCTGATCTTGGTATGGAACTTGTCTATGATGTAGCACATAACATAGCGAAGATAGAGGAGCACAAAATTGATGGAAGGTTAAAATCGGTTGTAGTTCATAGGAAGGGAGCCACACGGGCATTTCCTGCAAACAGAGACGAGGTTCCGGCAAAATACAGAGATCTTGGGCAGCCAGTTTTAGTTCCCGGTTCCATGGGAACTGGCAGTTGGATACTGTTAGGCAAGGAAAATTCTATGAACATAACTTTTGGTTCAACTGCGCACGGAGCAGGAAGAATGATGTCCCGCACAAGGGCAAGGCGGAACTTCAATGAACACGAAGTGAAAAAATCACTCAGCGACAAGGGCATTTTTCTCAAATCATTGACGCGTGATGGGGTTGTAGAGGAGACACCACAGGCTTACAAGGATGTTGATGCGGTGGTTAATGTTTCACATGAACTGGGAATTGCCACGAAAGTAGCGAAATTAGTACCAATGGGTGTAATCAAGGGATGAGTGAAGATAACGAGTTAGAGAAGCTTAAGGCAAAACGCCTAGCTGAAATGCAAAAAAATCTTTCCTCCAAGCAAAAACCAAAAAAAGTCACACTAACCCCTCGTGAAACTGTTGTTACAAAATTAGGTTTTAGGGGCTTGGAAGTCTTGGAAAATGCCGAGTACCAATTTCCACGAGAAACTCAAATGGTTGTGCTAAAACTTGCTGAGTTAATATCTTCCAATCAAATTTCGGAGATGCTGGACGGCGGGCATCTTTTGGCATTATTCAGGAGTATCGGTATCGGTGTAAGAATGAAGACTAAAATCAATATAGAGGAGGACGGAAAGTTCATCTCGCTTTCAGACAAACTCGGAAAAAAATTATCTTCAAATTGAAGCTAAATGCCATACTTTGAAATTAGTTCAACCAAATATGATGAGGACATCAAAATCATCCAGGTTGCACTAACTAAGATGTCAGCCCTTTGTAATGTTGATAGTGGGTTCAGGTTCGGAGAACCTGTTTCAAAATTTGGATGGACATTTTTCCACCTAATCATAGAGCAGGAACTTTATATTGAAATTATAGGCAAGTTCTCAGACATGATTAAAAAATGCAAAGGAAGAAAACAAGATGAAAAATTTACCGAGTTTATCTCCCATTATTTTGAATCAAGGGGTTGTAATGTTAAGATTAAGATGGTAAAAGACTAAACCCTTCTTCCACGCTTGCCGCCTTTCTTTCTAGTTGTGTCATGTGGAATAGGTGTAACGTCGTCAATCCGTCCAATTTTGAACCCGCCTCTTGCTATTGTCCTTATTGCAGCCTGAGCACCGGGTCCTGGTACTCTAGAACCAACGCCGCCAACTGCTCGTACCTTGATATGTAATGCTGTGAAACCCTTTGTTTGAGCAGACTCAACCACTGTCTTTGCAGCCTTCATAGCGGCAAATGGAGACGACTCGTATCTATCCGCATTTACATGACAACCGCCAGAACTGATTGATACTGTTTCAGCGCCTGTAAGGTCAGTAATGTGGATGATTGTGTTGTTGTAGCTGCTGTAAATGTGGACAATGCCCCACTTTTCTTTTATCTCCTTTTTTGTTTCTGCTTTAACTTTTGTTACAGATTCCACTGCTTTTTCAGATTCCACTGCTTTTTCAGATTCCACTGCTTTTTCAGATTCCACTGCTTTTTCAGATTCTATTGCTTTTTCAGATGTGGTTTCCTCTAATGTGGATTTTACATCCTTCTCTTCTACAACGGTTTCTGTTTCAGACAACGCATACACACGCCTTGAGGGGTTTAAAAAACATATTCATGAAAAGCATATCTTATCAAAATTACTGAAAATGTTGCCAGCCTCCATCCTTAATTCTAATCAATTTTCCATTTTTTTGATAAAAAACTCCTTTACCCCTTGTAACATAGCCAATTTCATATAATCTAATTCGGTTTTTTCTTGCATATTTTTTCATCTTCATGATGTGTTTTGGGTTTATCGTTGCAACAATTTCATATTCTTCTCCGCCATTAAAGATCAAATTATTTACGTCCAATCTATTCGAATCAGCAAAGTCAAAAACATCTTTTTCTGATGGTAGCCGAGTGATAACAAATCTTTTTTTGCTCTGCCTTGACATCTCACCAAGTGTACTGGACAGTCCGTCACTTGAATCCATGGAGGATGAAAAATAATTTTTATTTTTTAACCCAAGATCCAGTCTGCAACTTGGCCTAAACACCGCTCTTTTTGCTTTTACGCCAAATGTTTTCGAACATTTCTTATTTTTTAACAAAATTGAAAGACCCGCCGCAGAATAACCAAATGGCCCGGAACAGATTATCAAATCGTTAGTTTTTGCGCCATTTCGCTTTACAATTTTTTTTGAAAAACCGAACAGTGAGAAACTTATTACAAGCTCCTTTCCTTCGTTTGTATCTCCGCCCAGTATTTTTACCTGAAATTCCTTTGCAGCCATTTTAAATCCGGCAGCTAATTTCTCTATCTTTAATTTTGTATATTTTTTGGGAATAACAAGTGATATTATGCCAAAAACAGGCTTTACTCCCTTTGCCGCAAAGTCACTAATGCATGAAACCAAGCTTTTTCTTGCCAAGTCTTCCAGTTTTGTTCCCGGTGGAACATCAGTGCTTTCAACTAGGGTATCTACCTTTACAACAGCGTATTTTTTTCCCGTTTTAAAAAATTCAACATCTTCCGGAACGAAACCTCCGTTGCCCAGTCCGTCCTGAAAAATATCAATTATTTTTTTTTCACTTAATTTTCTCATAGCTTTGTTTGACAAGTTCTTTGATCTCTAGATGAATATCTCTTGCCATTTCCAAACTGTTAGATTCTGCTGATACGCGAATAATGTTTTCCGTATTTGATTTTCTGACCAGAACCCAGCTATCCTCACCAATTATCGCCTTTAGACCATCAAGAGTTTGTAAATTGGCATATTTTTCTTTCATTTTATCATAAAGTATTTTCATCAGCTCATCATGGTATTTTGAATCATACTCTATCTTGTCTCTGATAAGATGGTAGTTTTCCATAAGGGCTAGCATCTCACGAAAACTGTCTTTTGTCATGATTGATGCAATCAGTCCCGACGTTAAGATCCCATCACGACAATAGTTAAAATCAGAAAGAATGAATCCGGCACTACTGCCCTCGCCTCCAGCCTTAGATTTAGTACTGATCATTTTTTCAGCAACGTTTGCCTCCCCTACTTTAGAATGAAAAACAGTTCCGCCTTTCTGTTTTATGTGCCTCTCAATAGATACGCTTGTGTCTTGGCTCAAAACAAAATTTTTGTAGCCTAGTTCTAGCGCTTTAACTATGCCTAGCCCCAGCGTAACGTCAGGCATCTTTTTTTCACCATCTATTACAATTACAAGACGATCAGCATCCAAGTCAAAAGCAAATCCAATATCCCTATCTTTTGTATTTGATACGAGTTTCTCTAACTGGTCTGTTGTAGGATCCGGCCCTCTAGAACTGCTTACCAAGTCATCATTTATTGTATTTACATCACAGCCAATTTTTTTTAATAGTTCTGACGAAACCGTTTTCGCGGCACCTCCGCCTACATCAACAGTAACTTTGGGTGTACCTGATATCTTTCCAATGATTTTTGCCGCATCATCAATGTAGTCAGACTTGATGTGGTGTTCTGTACCAATTTTTGATTTGTTGGTTACCTGATCTTTGATTACCGTATCAAGCTGTTTTTTATTTATACCTCTTCCATCAATTATCATTTTCAGCCCATTCCATTCTATGGGATTGTGTGAAGAGGTAACCACCAGCCCTGCACCATATTTGCGTGATTCCCTAAATGCAATGGGAGTAGGCACTACTCCTAGATCATAAACATCAATACCAGATTCCATAAGTCCAGCTTTAACAGTTTCTACTATGATACGTCCTGACGGTCTTGTATCGGCTGCTATAACACACTTCTTTGAACTTATTAACACAGAAAAATTCTTTGAAAATTTCAATACATCACGTAGCGTTAAATCTTTTCCAAAAATACCTCTAATTCCTGAAATAGATATTTTCAATGCTTCCAACTTAGATACGCTTTTTATAAACTCTGAGTGGAATTGATCAGTGCCTCGATAGCTCAGCCCGGTAGAGCGAACGCCTCGTAAGCGTTAGGTCGCGAGATCGAATCTCGCTCGAGGCTTAATTTTATGAACGAGTTTGCTCTTTCTGTTGTTTTTCCTTTTACTGTGTTACTAAATTCTGTAATATTGTTACTAAATTCCATAACCCCCAAGCGTTG
>DTTB01000156.1 GCA_012964965.1 Candidatus Nitrosopelagicus sp. | reverse complement strand
TTTGCAATTTGTACAAGTTCTGACCAGTACTCTTTTTTAGAATCATAAAGATCAGTTCCTAAAACTATACTTGCTTCAGGACAGACCAATCTAAAAGCATCCTCATAATATTTCGAAACTTTTTTTATAGTTTCAAAACTGCCGCCCAGCTTTTCATTCAACAAAGTGTGCCAATCGGCCAAAAAGACAGTACAGCCTACACCAGCCTTAACAAAGTCATTTAGCTTGAAGCCAGTGCTTATCAGGCTGCCTAAATGCAAGAAACCAGAAATTTCTATACCAATGTAGTGTTTTGGCTTCGAATTTGTTTTGAATAGCTCTAACAACTCATCTTCCGTAACAACTTCCTCCGTTGGTGGTCTTGAGATTAGACTCACCTTCTCAGTAACATCCATTTTAATTGAATTTTTTTTGAAAGCGTATAAAGTTTCCAGATTGTAGCTATGCAACCCTAGATACCGTATAACCTACAAGCGTGCTTATAGAAACCATCAAATTTTTGAAAAGGTTACTATGGCTGTATTGTACTAGTTATTCCTATGTTTCTGAAAACATTCTCTGCAATAGACTGGTCTGCCTTCTTTTGGTTTGAATGGTACTTCACATTCATTACCGCAATCAGCGCAAGTTGCCTTATGCATTTCTCTGTTTGCTCGATCGTATGACATTTTATCACTCCTAAAAACCGTCAAAATCTACAGCTATTAAACGCTCGTTTTGTAGTTTTTTGACTAAAACATGTTATGAAGTTATGATTCTATCTCTTCTAATGACTTTCTTGGCTTTGTACTAAGATAGAATGCATGGGCACTAATTAAAGCACCAGCGAGCCAAACTTTTGTTGCAAAAATCAAGTTCCACGGTCGCAGAACATCTGGATATTCAACAGCAAGCGCATCAATGTCTGGCGTTGTACCGGTCAAGATCATCTGTGAAGTGATTTCAGCATTCAATATTGTAAAATTCCATAATACTTCATACAAGCAAATTATGGTAAAGCCAAGTAACATCAGCTGAAGAAGCGCCATTCTATATGAACGCAAACCAGTTGTCCTTTTCCAACCAATTCTAGAAACACAATACCAACCTATCACACAGGAAAAGAAAAGCCAAGTTGACAGATTTGCAAAGTTCTCAAATGGAACTTGGGTTTGTACCAGAATCTCTCCCATCACAAACATCCCTTGTTCGTTCCAGTCTTGTGACATAGAGTAAATACCGAAGAATGTTATGGAAGACATTATTATCATACATGCGTAGAAAACATAGAGAAATACCCTATATTGTCTGTCATGCTTCTGCAGATGCCGCCTTCTCATTTAATGCCTAAAAGAAATCCATTATAAAAACTTAGAATTTGTCAATGAAACTTATTAAAGAAACAACCATCAAACGTGCTAATGAAAATACCCATAAATATTCCTGATATCGATGATGAAGAAATACGGGAGGTTAGAAATGTTTTATCAGAAAAGTCACTTACCTCATCATCATTTGATGGCGGTACTCGTGTTCAACAGTTTGAAAAACTTCTATCAAAGTTCGTTAAATCAAAATTTGCGGTAGCTGTTAATTCTGGAACTGCTGCACTTCAAGCATCTCTACACGCCCTAGATATAAAAACTGGTGACGAAGTCTTGATTCCATCATTTACTTTTGTTGCAACTGCAAACTCGGTGAAATCTGTTGGCGCTAAACCAGTATTCGTTGATATCCTAAAAGACAATTATACAATGGATCCTGACGATTTAAGAAAAAAAATTACAAAACGAACCAAGGCAGTAATTCCAGTTCATCTATATGGACACATTGCATACATGAAGGAAATTTTAGAAATAGCAAGAAAGAACAACCTTAAAACAATTGAGGATGCTTCACAATCGCTTGGTTCAAAACTGAATGGGAAACACTCGGGAACATTTTCTCAACTTGGTTGCTTTAGTCTTTATGCCGCAAAGGTAATGACATCTGGAGAGGGAGGCGCTATTATCACTGATGATAAAAAACTTTTTGAAAAGCTAAAACAAATTCGTAATCACGGTCTGTCTAAGAATCATCTTATAACTACATTTGGTCTTAATTTACGGCTTCCCGAAATTAATGCTGCAATAGCAAAAGTGCAAATGAAAAAATTACCTCTACTCTTAGGACAGCGTAAAAAGAATGCACAAATTCTTACTGAACTTTTAAAGAATTATGATATTATATTGCCAAAACAGCGAAAAGGCGAAACACTGAATTGGTATTTGTATACAATTGCTTTAAAAAACAGAAATAATATAATGAAAAAACTAAATTCTTCAGGAATAGGAGCAACGATTTACTACTCTCCACCAATCCACAAAACACCATATTACAAAACCAAAATAAGCCTTCCAAACACAGAATGGGCTGCTTGTCATGTACTTAGTTTACCGATACATCCGAAAGTAAGTAAATCGGATATGGTAAGAATGAAAAAAACCTTCTCTAGTAATAGAAACTGAATCAGTAACTATCTTTTTGTCGCTGTCTGTTGATTTCGTTTTTTCTTTGATATTCTTTTAAGATGTCATCTGGTGTTAAGTTAAGCTCCATTGAAGCCTGGATTAGAAAATGCCATATGTCGATCAGTTCTTCACGAGCTTCTGTCTCATTGAATGGTACAGATTTTTTCCACCATTTCCAGTTTGTTGTGCGTTGAAGCTCGACAGCCTCATGGATCATTGCTGTACACAAAGCAGAAACTTTTCCTTCAACATCTTTTGGGTATCTATCTAGATTCATCATGTTCTCAAAACTTTTCTGAAGGGAAAAAATTTCCTCGAGCTTATCTTGCATATTACACACAAAGCATTAACATGTATAACTTTTCAGAAGCGAGTAATTTTTTCGTATAACGCAATTCTTTTTTTAATATCCATTTTATTAATTCGTAACAATCCTTCAAGCCCATATCCTTGAACAGCAAATGAGCCCATAACGTTACCATAAATCGCAGATTTTTTAATTGTTGCAAGATCCGTTTTTTTCTTACTTGTCAGATATCCTATCATAGCACCAGCAAACGAGTCGCCAGCACCTGTAGGATCTACAACATTTTCTATAGGTAGACCAACAGACGGAAAAATAACATCCTCAAAGAATAAAATCGAGCCATGCTGACCTTTTTTTATAATAACATACTCTGTTCCCCAATCCATAATTTTTTTGGCACATTTAATCAAGTTGGATTCTTTAGTTAGCAGTTTCGCCTCTTCATCATTTATCACTACAGCATCGACTTGCTTGAACATTTTAACTACTGATGCTTTCTTAGTAGAAATCCAAAATTCAATTGTATCGCACATTGAAAACTTCACACGATCAAATTCTTTAATCAACGCAACATTTTGGTCGGGATCATTATTAGCTAGATACACAAATTGTGATTTCTTATATTGTTCTGGAACAACCGGATGAAAATTTTCAAGAACGTTTAGTTCTGTACGCAATGTAGTTCTTGTGCTTAAAGTTTCATCATACTTTCCATCATAACGAAAAGTTTTCCCATTTTTTACAGAAAGACCATCTAAATTTAGACGACTAGCAAGAATCTTATGATATTTTTTTGGAAAATCTTTTCCTATAACCGCTATTAATCCAGTGTTAACAAAAAAACTTGCTGAAATTCCTGCAAAGGTAGCAGCCCCACCCAACACATCTTTTAACACTTTAGTTGGAGTTCTAATAGTATCAAGTGCTGTTGAACCAAAAACAGTTAACATCATTTCGACACGTATTATTTCGTATAAATCCCTTTCAAAAGGTTCGAAACAAATAATGTGTAAAAATTTTGATCCATTCTTTAAGCCAATTAGAGCTAGCAAATTAAATGAAAATTAAAACTTAGTATGGTATTGGCTAAGATTAAACTACGAATTGGAGATAATGAAATTGAGGTAGATTCTAGAGATTTCTATGTAGACAATAAAACTATAGGAGAAGTTATTGAAAATATTGCCGCACATTTACAAACAAAGAATGTAAGAATAATTACTGGAGATTTTCCAGTTCAAGACAATATACAAGAAGTACACGCTCTAAATTCACTTGAAAATGCGGAGGTTTATGAACCAGAATTTAGTAATCCAACTTCTGTTCCGCTAAACCAATTGCGAGGAAAACTTTTGATTTTATCAAAAAATTATTTTTTTGATCAACCAAGAACAGTGCCTGAAACTGTGAATGAGTTAAGGGAACGCGGGTTGATCGCGAGTCCATTAGATGTATCAAAAACTCTATCTAAGATGGCATTTAACAAGGAACTCTTAAAAAATAAGCAAGGCGAGCGAAGTTATTACTTTGTCAAAGAAGCCTTGCTAGCCAACTAAGGATCGGATATAGTCACTTGAAGCATTTTAGCTTCTTGTAGAGGGCAGTCGTTTCCGTCTCTAGGTAGATTAACAATTTTGTCAGCTACTTCCATACCATCTGCAACCTGTCCAAATACGGTATATTCTCTGTCAAGAAACGTGCTATCACTGGTTACAATGAAAAACTGCGAGCCTGCACTATCTGGATCAGACGAACGAGCCATTGATACAATTCCACGAAGGTGTGATCTCGAATTAAATTCGGCTTTCATGTTATAACCAGGACCTCCTGTTCCCCATGTACTTTTATCGGATTCTTTTGTATTTGGATCCCCACCCTGAATCATAAATTTAGGAATTACTCTATGAAACAACGTTCCATCGTAAAACCCTGATTTTGCCAACTTTATGAAATTTCTAACTGTTTCTGGAGCAATATCAGATAATAATTCAAATTGTATATTTCCAAGATTTGTATTAACTATAGCCTTAGCCATTTTTCTAGATTTTTAATTTTATCTTAAGAACCTTTGTAATTTTTAATATAAAGTAGTCCAAAGTTTTAGGATGATCTCACCAATTTCCAGCAATAAAAAATTATCCTTTATGAGTTTTCAAAACTAATCTTATATAGAACAAGAAAAATCTAATTTTGTGAATCGTACAAACCAAAGTACAATTATTAAACAAACAATCAATTCTTTTCTTGATAAGGGTATTACGGACAAGCAAGACATTTACACCAAAGTTGTAGATGAATTGGGGGTTCCAAGGCCAACTGTAAGACGTGTTGCCCGAGATCTAAGAAACGAACTACTTGAAAAAATTAAGATTTTACAATCAGAAACACAACCAACTCTTTCGCCTGCTATAAAAAAGGCAGCCTAAACTTTTAGCCGGAATATATTATTTCATTTAATAACCATCATTACTGTTATATCCAATCATTTTTTTAACAAAATCATGGGTTTATTCTATAA
>DTTB01000155.1 GCA_012964965.1 Candidatus Nitrosopelagicus sp. | reverse complement strand
ACTAAATAAATAGAAATAGAGATACTATCGTAATATTATAATATTATGATACGTGTATCTAGGTATGAAAATAAGTCAAAATGGAAGAAATTTGGATGGTGATCTGCCTTGAAGACCAAATCTCCGAAGCTTTCCATATTTCAAACCTTTAAAACAAAAACCCATCAATTGACAGGTGAAGCCATTAGGCAAAGGAATATCATAATCCATCTTGCTCAGACAAATAATTCTAGATCAATGACACGTACAGCTATAGCCCGGAGTATTGCAGAAAAAAATGGCCTTCTTTGGAAAAATATCTATTCTGGGATTTTCCGCGATATGGATGAAATTCTAATTCCATTAGATGTTGTTATAGAAGCTGGACGATTGCCTTTGAAGCGTGGACCTAAGGCATTACAGGAGAAAGGCATTCCATTCTACAAACTTACAAAAAGTGGACTTCTTGTGGCTTTATCAATTGATGAATTAGAAAATAAAAAGTTAGTTTTAGACAAATTTTTATCAAATCCAGAGATAAATGAAAAAGAATTTGTAGATGTCATCAAGATGCTGGTAAAAGTATCACCGAAATTCACACATTTAATTTTTGAAATTTATGTTAATGCGTATTGTGATGGTAAGCTGAAAAGCCTTTTACCAATTAGTATCTCAGAATTTTACCGAATATCCAAAAATACTTTTGCAGTTCAAAAAGAACTATTAGAAGGATTTCATAAACTGTCAAAATCTAGCAAGGTAAATGTACTAAAGCTATTTTCAAAATTTACGTAATTTAGAAAAGTAAAACTGTAAATTTTTTAGAGGTATGTTATGACACTATATGGTATCTTCCTTACCAAACCTCCCAAATAGTGACGATATTGTTATGGTTTTTCCTTCTTTCTTTCTGATGTAGCATCTTTCATAGTATTGGCAATCTTGGCAATCTGTTGATGGCTCTATTATGGGAACTTTTTTCTCGTTTAGAAGATCATGAAATACCTTAGTTCGCCTAATCACCTCTTCAAACATCCTTTGGTTTCTGTTTGTTACAAATGAATCCTCTTTTCCGTCTGGTGTGATATATACAATTACTCCTTCAATTTTTTCGAACATCCACATGCAGGCATTTACGTATAAGATATCCACAGGCATTGGATTTTCTGGAAACTTGTCAATGGATCTAAAGATCAATACGACATCATCCTTAATCATGTCTACCTGCCCTTTCAGGGCTAGACCACCATCCATGTCATAATTGCCTATAGAAGATTGCGATTTCATTTTTCGGAACAGTCCTCCCAAGACTTTGTTGAATTGGGTTTGTTCAGTCTCTAGTGGATCCGTCCTATCATAGAAAGAGCGCCGCAAACACTTTACCGCCTCTTGGAGATAAATTGTGGAAATATCCTTTGCGTCAATCTTAAATTCAATGTCTTCACCAATCGAGTCGATGGCATCTCTTACAATCTGCTTATAGTCCCTATCACCTTCAACACCCATGATAACTCACAGATCCTAACACCTTAAAAATGTAAAATAAATAATAGTAATAAAAAAATAAAATAGAATTATTCTACTTTAATTATGCGTCTGGTGCTCTAGAATGTCCCTTGCCACGCAGTCCAAATACTACTACTGCCATAGCAATTAATACACCTATTGCGGAACCAAATGCTGCCATTGCTGCTTCTGCCATTTCTGAAATGCGAAGTGTGCAGAATATATAGTATTGGTAATTTTTTTGATATTTTTACAAATAATCATAATTTTAGGATTTTATGATATGGTCTTAATCATGTCTAGAGAAATCATAATGCAGCGTGTTTTCCTGCCCAGCAGTAAGTGAGCTAAGATTGAAAAAAGCCTCGCCGGTGATCCTCCAATTCAATTCTGCACCAGAATTTTTCCAATTATTTAGTGCTTCCCAAAGTACCGGGGTATTGCCTGAATTTTCGACAGTGATCTTTTCACCAACTATCAATGGTCTTTCATTTAAAACTATGAAATAGTTAGGGGAATCAAGAAATCCTTCTGGGCTAGACCCAATCCCACCTGCTGCAATGCGTTTACCATCATGGTAAACTGAATATTTCACGTGTTGAAGCATTACAGATTTGAAGTTTGGGTTTGTAACTTTGAAATCTAATTCTAATGTTGCCTGCCTTTCATCAATCTCTATTATCGAAAAATTAAACAATTCAATAATAATCGGTAAGACTGTCTGATCCTGTGGTGACAAAAAACCTTCTTCTCCGATATCGCTAATTATTGAGATGCCGGGAAGGGCAAATATCAGTAGAAACACTACCATCCCTCCAACAGCTACACCAACAAAGATTTTGGGATTCATTAGTTTAGATCTCTGCCTACATTTCTTAAATGTTGAGATAAAGTGCTTATAGTGCACAAGTTTCATAAAATCATGCAGTATTTCCAAGCGGTCCAAATTGGAAAGCAAAGAGCAAACAAGGCACAGATGGCTTTGTTTGAAATATCGGGTTTTGCCATGCTGACTCTAACAACAAAAAAAATTGATGGTAAATTTTTTCCCGTTGGAGAGGAATCGTTTGTTACGGTAATAAAAACAAACGATGGTTATGTTATAATTTTAGTAGATGATGGCGGATTTACTAAAGCACAGACAAAAGCATTAGAAAAAGAGGAAGGAAAGAAAATTTACAATAAAGTTTTGGACTCCAACGTTACCGAATTTTCAGGCAATGAGATAAAAATTTGGAATGATGTATATCCAACAGTACAAGATGAGTTAAAGTAATTTTTATAGAATTATTTCAGTGCCAATAGACAAACCTTTGATAGCCTTTTCAATAGTTTTAATATCTGATTTGATAATTTTTGTTTTGATTTTTGATCTCTCTATTACCTTGAGTGCTACAATATCCATAAGGTCGTAACCGCCTGCCATAGAATCCTCATGAACTAATAAGCTACGCAGGTCTTTTAGTTCAATACGCTTGAATTGTTTAGCTTTCTTATTTTTGTTAGGATCCGAGTCATATATCCCATCAACATCAGTTGCATTTAGAAATTCTGCTGCGTTTATTTTTTCGGCAATAAGTGCTGCAGTACCATTAGTACTTTGACCTGGGTGTAACCCACCAGTAACAACAATGAGGCCACTGTCAACCGCTTGTTTTACTTCAGTCAAATTTGTTGGTGGGTGTGGGTAAGCATTATCTTTTAGTGCATAAATCAATAGTTTGGCATTCAGTCTTGATATCTCGATTCCAAGTTCATCAAGCGTGGATTCGTCGGCTCCTGAGGATCTAGCATGATTGATAAAATAACGTGCAATCTTACCCCCGCCAGCAACTATTACTGGTTGGCAAATTTTGCTTTGTTTTACAAAGAATGCGGCATAGTCTTTTAGCTCCTTTGTGCGCTCCATGCCAAATACTTGACCAGAAAGTTTTATCACGATTCTTTTTTTCATAATTTCAAATCACCTAGAATTGATTTGGCGGTAATTTCAACTTTTTTCCGATTGCTTTGCTGAGTATATACTCTAAGAATATTCATTTTACCAGACATTGTAGAAACCAATGGAATATTTGAAATTAAAAATTCCTCCGCCTTGACTTTTGGCTCCTTTGTTATCAAAATTACTGATTTTGATTCCTTGTTTGTTGGTGTCATTGGAATTGAATGGGTTGTAGATGTATCAAGATGAATTTCGCTTGCATCAACATTTGATTTTTTTGCAATGCTTTCCTTTAGCTCTTCGACCAGCTTAATGCCGAGATTACGAGTTGAACTCGTGGTCCTTTCAAATACACATTTGAACAAATTCCTATTCAAATAATCCGTTGCGATTTTTTTAGAAGTTTTGAGCTGGGAATTGTGTTCGGGCAGATTAAGCAATTTAGTTATAACTGATTCGTCAGAAAGTTTTAGAAAATCATCTAAATCTAACGAAGAAAGTCCTAATTCATCTTCAGCCAAACTCATTGCCTTTAGTAACATTACCTCACCAGCTCTTACAGTTTTATGAAAATATACTGCCTTAAACATTTGATATCTAGATATCATCATAGTTTCAAAATTTACCAAAGCTGATTTGTCTAGCGCAAGTTTGTTTTTGTAGACATCTAAGGAATATGTCAGTCGCTTGTGGTCAATCTTTGCATGCTCAGCACCAGTGAAGTATCCGTCTCGAAGCAAGTAATCCATTATATCGGCACTTAATGCACCAGAAATCACTTCGTTCATAAATTGCTGCTTAGAGTAACCAAAGGCAATATCCGCAACAGATTTTTTATTGAATCCATTTTTTGAAATCAGATCACCAATCTCTGTCTTTTGTATAATATTTCTTCCAATGTCTTCATGAGAGATTTTTTGGTTTTTTTGTAATATCTCATCAAAAAGATGGGAAAACGGACCGTGACCTATATCGTGTAGCAATCCAGCAAATCGTAAATTTTGAATTTGGTCTAGAGGAATTATTGATTTCTCAAGTAGTGTTTGACATGCCATTGATGCAATGTGCATAACCCCAAGCGAGTGTTCGAATCTGGTATGCTGAGCGCCTGGATATATCAAGTGAGCGCCCGAAAGCTGCTTTATTCTTCTAAGTCTTTGGAAAATTGGGGTGTCAATAATTTCTAGCTCATTCTGATTAACTCTAACAAAATCATGAATCGGATCAATTATGTCTAAATGTGTTTTTTTCATGATCCGATTTTTTTGAAAATTATTTTAAGAATTTCCTTGTGAGTTTCTTGCTTGGTGCCTGTTGCGTCAATTAACTTCCATCTGTGCTTTTTTCCTAGTCTGCGATAAATTTGAGATATTTTTTTTGAAAATTCTTTATTTTTTTCAAACTTATCCCTTTTTGATTTTTTCCGTGAAAATGATTCGCTTTGTGAAACATCTAGAACAATAACAAGATCAGCTTTTGGGAGACCATCTTCTAGATTTTGTAACCATTTTTCCTTCAATCCATTTGCAATACCATAAACAAGATTAGAATAATAGTATCTGTTCATTATTAAAATAGAATTTTTTGTAACCGATTTTTTAATCTCCTCAAGTTTTTCCCATCTGTTTGCTGCATAAAGATAATGAATGATTTCAGGAGGAAATTTTCTTTTGCCATGAAGATAGTTATTGATTTCTTTGCCAATGATAGTTGAATAATCAGGAAAATTAAAAACTGCTGTTTTGATTTTTTGCGCTTTTAGTGCCCTAGCTAACATTGCAGTTTGTGTTTTTTTTCCAGCTTGATCACTACCCTCAAGTGCAATAATCATGTTGTATAATTAACGTCTCATGATTAAAAATCTATCAAAATTTATAACGTAAAAAAAACCTATTTAAAAAATGGGTCTAATTAAATACATGGCAAAGGAATTTTTTAAGGAAGTGGATGACAAATCTAGGGAGTTTTTTGAGTTTGTATTGCCACCAATAGATTTGCATGAAAAAAATGG
>DTTB01000154.1 GCA_012964965.1 Candidatus Nitrosopelagicus sp. | reverse complement strand
ATAAATTCTACAGCATCCTCCCATGTAGAAATTCCACCACAACCAATTATTGGAACATCAAACTTGGATGAAATTTCATAAACACATCTTATAGCAATCGGTTTGATAGGTGTTCCAGATAGACCGCCAATCTTGTTACTAAGAATGGGTTTCTGAGTTTCAACATTTATGGCCATAGCACGAATTGTATTAATTGCTGTAATACCATCTGCGCCAGCCTCACAGGCTGCACCAACAGTGTCAAGATAGTTTTTAGTTCCTAGTCCTACTTTTGCTATTACGGGAACACTTGTATCTGATTTTACCTTTTTTACAATTTTTTTTACAAGTTCAACATCATCTCCTACCTCAAGACCAACTTTCGCAACATGTGGGCATGATAAATTCAATTCATATGCTGAAACCTTACAATTTTCAAACTGTTTTACCATAAAATCAAAATCATCTTCTGCTGAACCAACCAAACTTACAATTATTGGAACCTCATTGTTTGAGGAAATCATTTTAGCAAAATTTGTAGCACCCGGATTTGCCAATCCCACCGCATTTAGCCATCCGCCACCTTTTACGCTAAAAATTGTTGGGTTTGCATAACCATCCCAGGGCTCTTTGCTTAATGATTTTGTAACAACAGCACCCGCCCCAGCGTGGTATAGACGTTCAAAAACATCAAGTGATATTCCCAAAATGCCAGAAGCAAGAATTGTTGGTCTCTCTAGTGTTAGTGTTCCTATTGAGGTAGAGAGTGTAGGTTTCACCTTGAATAGTTTCTCTCCATTCTCATATAATAGTTGATTATCAAATTCTTTTGCCAACTTTTTAATGTGGACAAAATGCCAGTTTTTATGATGTATTCAACTATACTTACAGAATTAGGAATAGTAGTTTTAGATAACCAAAAATGTGTGAAAACATTCCATTTTGAAAATCCAGCTGAAGAATATGTTTTAGTTAAAAAAGGTCAGGCAAAACTTACCGAGATTGGAAAATTTCTTACAAATGATGAGTTAGTAATTGTAAATGACCATGGACTGTTAGATATTTTGAAAAAAAAATCAATAGATGTACAATTAATGAGTAACCAACAAACTGATACAATACAATCATCAAAGCCAAAAATTTTGGTTGATTCAGGGTTTGCAAAAGATGAAAATGAGGCAATGGAAAAACTTCGTGAATTTGCTATGCAACTTTCATCCTCAAAAATTACTGAAGTGTCACAAAGTTCAGACCTACATATTACACAGGCAATTAATACATTGGATGAAACTGATAGGATGATAAACAGTATGGGTTCTAGAATGCGAGAATGGTACGGTTTGCACTTTCCAGAACTTGATAATTTAATAGACAGCGTAAACGGATACTCACAAATAGTCTTAGCTGGTAAACGAGAAAATATTTCAAAAGAAAATTTTGAAAATGCAGGATTTCCTGAATCAAAAGTAGAAATGCTCTCATTAGTAAAAGAGAAAAGTAGAGGGGGTGATATAACAGAAAAAAACCTTGGTATAGTACAAACTTTGGCGAAACAAATTTTGGATCTTTTTGAGTTAAGGAAAACTATCGAAGAACATATTGAAGAACAGATGGCTGCAGAATTACCAAATATTACTGCAGTTCTTGGAGCTGCTGTAGGAGCTAGAATTTTGGCTCACGCAGGAAGTTTAAAGAGATTATCTAGCATGCCAGCAAGCACGATTCAAATTTTGGGTGCAGAAAAAGCACTGTTCCGATCTTTGAAAACTGGTGCAAATCCACCTAAGCATGGAATTCTTTTCCAACATGCAATCGTACATGCCGCCCCTAAATGGCAAAGAGGAAAGATTGCCAGAGCAGTTGCGGGAAAGGCAGCCATTGCTGCTAGAGTTGATGTCTATGGGGATGGACTAAACCAAACTCTGTTGGACAAACTAAACATAAGAGTGCAGGAGATTGGAAAAAAATACAGTCAACCAACAAAAAAAGAACCAAAACCAGAGCCACATGTAAAAAGAAAAAAATCTAAACGATTTATGAAACGAAAACGGAAGAATTTTGGAAGATAAACAAAATACTTTCTGGTTTCAAGTAGAAGGGGAAAAAAAATTAGCGACTAAAAACTTGATACCTGGAAATCAAGTTTACAACGAAAAATTACTAACAGTGAAGGAAGTAGAATATAGAATTTGGAATCCGTTCAGAAGTAAACTAGCAGCTGCGATAATCAATGATTTGAAAGATTTCCCTTTTAAACAAAAATCTGACGTATTATACCTTGGTGTATCAACTGGTACCACTATTAGTCATATTTCAGACATTGTTGGACAAAATGGAACCATATTTGGAATAGAGCATGCTAGTAGAGTTGCTAGAGATTTTTTAGACAGAGTTGCATCATATAGAAAAAATATTGTACCAATTATTCAGGATGCAAGAAAACCGGAAGAATTTTTCTCAGTTTATAAGAAAGTCGATATTGTATATGTAGATATTGCGCAGCCTGATCAAACAAACATAGCGATTGAAAACTGTAAATTGTATCTAAAATCTGGAGGTTACATGTTTTTAGTGATAAAAACTAGAAGTATAGATGTCACAAAAGAGCCAAGGAAAGTTATTGAAAATGAGATAAAAAAGCTGGAACAGAATTTTCAAATTAAACAAATAATTGATTTGCAACCATACGATAAAGATCATGCGATGGTTGTAGCAACATTTTTAGGATGATTTTTTATTTTTCATCAAGATTTGTACTGGCTTCCAACTTTTTCGTATAAATGTAAGAGACTCGTTTCGTTTTATTGATTTTTTTACAAAAGCTTTAGTTTTTGGGTCTGATGGATATCCACTACCAATATTGTATTTCTTCTTTAATTTGGTAATTGCTCTGTCACGCGAAACTTTTGCGAGTATAGATGCGGCAGAAACTACCACAAATTTACTATCAGCATGATGGTATGATTTTATCTTTGAACGGAAAGTGAGTTTTGAAATTTCCTTCCCAAATCTATGAGGGTTTACGTCACATGAATCAACAAAAGCAATAGAGGGAGATAATTTTGAAATTACCTTTGCCATATATCGTGCTTCCAGATGATTAAGTGAGTGATTAAAAACGCTTTTGTCGATTATTTTGGGAGAAATCCTTGTTACATAATAATCATCAACTATGTTGATAATTTTTTTATAAAGTCGTTCTCTTGCTAAAGGAGTTAGCTTCTTTGAATCACGAATACCTTGCTTTTTTAATTGATTAATTTTTGTTCGTTTTATAACAATTCCAGCAATAACTAACGGACCCAGAACGGAACCTCTTCCGGCATCATCAACCCCGCATACTAACATAAAATTTTTCAATTTTTATGAGTATTAACCATTATAGGTAAAAAGAATTCAAGAAATCTATTGCAAAGAATAGAAGAAAAACTGGTAGAAATAACAGAGGGTAGTACAAAAATTCTTGTCCCAGAAAAATCATTGAAAGATAAAGCACCTCCTAAAGTACCAGCATTTTTCAATCCCGTGGCAGAACTGAACCGAGATTTTTCAATTCTAGCTTATTCAGCATTTTGGGAAAATTTTGATAAACCATTGGTATTTCTAGATGGGTTGACAGGTCTAGGTGCAAGATCCCTTAGAGTTGCAAAAGAAATACCTAATGTTGAAAAAGTAATTGCTAACGATATTAATTCTGAAGCACTTAAAATTGCGCAAAACTCGGCAAATTTGAACAAAATATCAAATTTTGAAGTTTCTGAAAATGAGATATGCCATTTTTTTAGCACATATTCAAAGAAAGAAAAAAGGGGCTCAATTGTGGATGTAGACCCGTTTGGTTCTCCGGTAAAATATTTTGACTGTGCAATTAGAGCTACTATGCATAATGGATTACTATCCGTGACGGCAACAGATTTACAGGTGTTACACGGTTTAGCAAAAAACGCTTGTAAAAGGAAATATCATGGTACGCCTATAAAAACAGAATATTCTAATGAAATTGCAATTAGATTAATTCTTGGATGTTTAGACACTGTTGCCAGAAGGCTAGATGTTCAAATTATTCCACAGTTTGTTGAGAACAATATGCATTATTACAGAATATATGTTAAAATTTTAAACAGAATAGACCAAGATGAGCATCAGGGGTATATCACACATTGTAGATCTTGTGGTAATAGAAATTGTGTTACGAATCAAAAGAAAATTTGTGAAGCTTGTAATTCTCAGTTAGAGATAGCTGGCCCGTTGTGGGTAGATCATATGTTTAATAAAAAATTCATAATAGATATGATACAACAAATACCAAAATTTGTAGTTAGAAAAAAATGTATGTCAATATTAGAAAAATGTACATTAGAAGCAGAAATGCCTCCAACATATTACACACTTGATGAAATTGCGTCTAAAATGCAGAGTGCACCTCTTAAAATGAAAAATGCGATAAAAATTCTCCAAGATGAGGGTTTCCTAGCGAGTCCAACTTCACTAAATCCGACAGGGTTTAGAACAGATTGTAGAATCGATAAGATAATAAAATTATTCGAAAGTTAACCAGTATATCCAAGACATATACAGTATAATTCACTGCTTGGTTTTCTGCTAGATTTTGGTTTTGTTAACTTAATTTTCAAAAAATTTTTTTTTAGATACTCATAAAATTCATTTGAATATTCTCCATCAAAAATTTTGAAAATAGCATTTCCTTTTTTCGCTAGAACCTGCTCCATTATTTTTGCAGCATCATAATTTAACGAAATTTGAATAGAATGATCTACGGACCAATTACCAGTTACTTGTGGAGATAGATCGGATATAACAGCATTTATTTTCTTATTAAAAAATAAAAAAATCTCTTCGATGATATTATCACTAATATTAGCTTTTAACATATAAACGCCAGGAATTTCTTCCACAAAAGACGTATCAATTCCCATCACCTTTCCTTTATTACCAACAATTTTAGATGCAACTTGTGTCCAGCCTCCTGGTCCACAACCCAAATCTAAAACAAAATGACCGGGACCAAGTATTCTATATGATTTATTGAGTTCTATTAGCTTGTAAGCAGATCTGCTTCTGTAACCTTCCTCATGAGCAAGTTTTCTGTAGTGATCTTTTCTTGCATCGATTAATTTCATTTTGATTTATTAGTTTTTAATTCTACAAAAACCCAATCCTCAATATATTGACAGGTTTTTGGACTTATCTCATTATTTAGAGCACATTTTGATTCCACTGGACATACCAAACATGGTGCGTCTTCAATCGATATTGTGCTTACTGGTGCTTTTCTAATTATAAGTTTGTAAGTCCACCGTCCCTTTTCTAAGATTTTTTCTCGGGTGATCATTCCAAGTCTTTCTAATTTTAATGCCAAACGAGACCCATCTCGGCTTGAAAGTTTTAATTTTTTCCAAAGTTCAGTTTGAAGCATACCGTCAGTTCCATAACTAATAATGATTTCACAAACTCTATTGGCCAATCTATCCATGTTAGTTTTATCTATTTGGAAACCAGTGATCTCTTCTTCAGTAAGTTGTTCTTCTAATTCTTCCTCGTAAGTTCTTTTAGCCTC
>DTTB01000153.1 GCA_012964965.1 Candidatus Nitrosopelagicus sp. | reverse complement strand
ATCTAGCTCACGGTAAATTTGTTCTAGTTATGGATAGTGATTTTTCCCATCCACCTCAAATGATCTCAACCATGTATGATGAGTTGGTAAATAATGAGTTAGACATTGTAGTTGGTTCTAGATATGTGGAAGGTGGAAAATATGTAAAATGGCCTCTCACCAGAAAATTGATTAGTAAAGTTGGAAACGGTTTAGCCGGATTATGGTTAGGATTAGACGTCAAAGATTCTATGACTGGTCTTTTTGCGTTAAAAAAAGATTTAATTAAAAATTTATCTTTCGAGGCTATTGGATACAAAATCCTTTTAGAAATTCTAGTGAAAACTAAGGGAGCAAAAGTTAAGGAAGTTCCGTTTGTCTGTGTAAACCGTCAGGAAGGATCAAGTAAATTTAGTTTTTCAATAATAAATGATTATTTCAAGTTATTGAAAATCCTTCGAAAAGCAGCCTCCTATAATACAAAAAATCGATAGTTAAATTTTCAAGAGTTTTTTTGTTAAAAGAATTATTTGTCTTTGTAATAGGGTGAATTTGGATCTCCATGATCTCCTTTTCCCATTCCCATATCTTCATGTACAATTGGTGTTTCACAGTCATCCCATTTCTTTGTCAGTAATACAACTAACGTGCAGTCGGAAATAGCTAAGAAAACATGACTAATCCCTTTTGGTGTTCTAGTGCACTGTCCACGAGCTAGATATAGGAACTCTTCCTTGGATTCAGGAGTATCCTTACAAACCAATACACCTTCTCCAGAAGTTAATACGTAATATTCATCAAATTCTGGATGGTGGTGGTTTCCACGAATCTTACCTGCTTTTACTATATTGAAGTTAATCTCAACAATTGGATCTTTGGGATAAAAGGTAAAAATCCCACCTCTTCCATCTTTTACAGTGTTTAAGTTACATGATGGAGTAATTCTTTCTATCTTCATGATTTATCGTAAAACAACTTCCTGAATTTATCCTTTACATATGGAAAATAAGTTCAGTCGTGACTAGTTTCATTATTAGATATTATCTTAAATTTTGGCAATGGAACAATGAATTTTCCGCCATTACTAAGAAATTCTTTTTCCCTCTCTTTAAAAAATTCTACTAGATGCCAAGGCAGTATAAGAAAATAATCAGGGTTCTCTTGTCTTGCTTGCTCTTCGGAAATTATTGGTATGTTACTTCCGATTGTTCTTTTGCCGTGTTTTATAGAATCTCTATCCGCCGCTTTCTTGATCAGTTTGTCATTTAGGTTACAAAATTGCAATAATGCATTGCCTTTTGTAGAGGCACCATAAACATAAATTATTTTACCATTAGAACTTTCTTGATTTATAAAATCATATAGTTCATCTTTAACTGAGTTTACTCTCTTGGCAAAGTCTAGATAAGTTTGTTTTTCTGATAATCCAAATTGTTCCTCTTTTGCTAGCCATTCATCCACCGAGTTTTGGATTTGGATTTGACCATTCGCCTTGCTCTTAACAAATACACGAAAACTTCCACCGTAAACATCGTTTAGTTCAACATCAAATATCTCTAAACTATAACTTTCTAAGAGATTTTTTAGTGATTTTAACGAATAATACTGTAAATGCTCATGTACTATGTTATCAAATGCATTCAGTTCAAGCATTGGTATGATATATGCCATTTGTATTACCCATATTCCTGATTGATCTAAACAATTTACAATATCTCTAACAAAAGACTTTGGATCCTCCAAATCATAAAACATTGCTATAGAGGTTATCACCTTACATTTTTCATTAGGGAAGTGCTTTGCAAACTTTTCAAATCGAAAAAAATCATTGATAATCTTAACAGTGCCAGGTTTAGCTTCATTTATTAGATTTGACGCCGGTTCAAATCCTACTAATCTAACATTTGACTTGTACGAGCGTAATAATGTTCCATCATTGCATCCTATGTCTAATACAATATCATTCTGTGAAAGAGTAATTCTTTTTTCTATATTTTCGGTGATATCTTGCAATGCTTTTCTCATAGCCTCATTCAAACCTGACCGAAACCAATATTCTTCGTATAATGATTTCCTTGATGCCGTATGTTTTAATTGAAGAAGCCCACATTCTTTTTTTCCGCAGAATACAAGTTCTAATGGAATTTTGTCTTTTTCATTGGGTGAGAAATCCTCATCAATAAAATTTGATGGATATTGGTTTCCTAAAGAAAGAATTGGAATTAAATCAGATTCTCCACATGCTCTACATTCAGTAATAGATGGACCTAACATACCATCAGTTGTTTTTTGTCATCAGTGATAATACCAGTCATCTAATTTTTTCTGTGACTTAGTCTTGTGATCAGTTTAGATTCATCAGGATATAACGGTGCATCCCATGGAAACGCTTTGCCGTCAAGGAAATTCTTCCATCGCTTTACATCTTCGTCTACCATCATTTTTACTAATTTTTTAAAAGTTGTTTTAGGCTTCCATTTGAGCTGTTTTGCAGCTTTTTTAGCATCTCCACGAAGATAATCAAGTTCTAATGGTCTAAAGAATTTTTTATCTGTTTTAACATATTTTTTCCAATTAAGACCAACAATATCAAATGCCTCCTTTGCAAAGTCACTAACTTTATGAGATTCTCCCGTACAGATAACAAAATTATCAGGCTTTTCCTGTTGCATTGTCTTATGGACAGCTTGCATGTATTCTTGGGCAAAACCCCAGTCTCTTTGAGCCTGCAAGTTTCCAAGTACTAATTTGTTCTTCAAACCGAGTGAAATTTCGGCAGCTGCATTAGTAATTTTTCTTGAAACAAACTCCATCCCACGTATAGGAGATTCATGATTAAACAGTATACCACAGGTTGCAAATATATCATAGGATTTTCGATAAACGTTAGTTATCCAATGTGCATACAACTTGGATATTGCATATGGACTAGATGGAGAAAATGGAGTTTCTTCGTTTTGTGTTTTAAATTTATTATTTCCATACATCTCGCTAGTTGAGGCTTGGTAAAACTTAATATTCGAATTTTGATGCAATATCGCTTCCAAAAGTTTTGTGACAGCTAGACCAGTAATCTCAGCGTTTCCAACAGCTTGTTCAAATGAAGTTCCAACATAACTAGATGCCGCTAGATTGTATACTTCGTCAGGATCTGATACTTTCAAAGCTTCCAATAGGGAACCCATATCAAGCAAGTCTGCGGGAATCAGGTGTATTTTTGAATATACATTAAGAGTTTGTAATCTCCAAAAATTTGGCGTGGAAACTCTCCTAAACGTACCATAAACTTTGTAACCCTTTTCCAAAAGTATTTTTGAAAGATATGCTCCGTCTTGTCCAGTTACGCCAGTTACTAGAGCCTTCTTCATTTTTTTAAAAGAATTTTTGTTCTTAATATGGTTTAGGAATCAATTATGTGATGATGAAAATTGAGTGTTAAGTTTTGACTGACTCTTCGTCGAATGTAAGACCACCACTTAATCTTAATGCCAAAAAGCCTATAGCTACCCCGAACCACCTTGTGAATATACGAATAATTATTACTATTGTTAACGATAAGGAAACTTCTATGCCCTGTAATGAAAAAAAACTTGCCAAACTGCCCTCAACTACACCTAAACCCATAGGAAGAAATGATAAGAATCCCAGCATTAATGAAGTTGCATAAGTAGGTATAACCTTAAGAAACTCTATATTCTCAATTCCAAATGATAACAAAACGAGATATACAACTACTGCTTCTATGAACCAAAAAATGACCGTTAATGCGGTAGCATAGAAAGTAATCCGTCCTCTTGTTGTCTTTTTAATTATATCATAAGATGATGATAATGGTTCTACAAATCTTGAGGTGAACTTTCTTTTTTCAAATATTGTTATTAACTTATTGAAAACTTTTTTAGATGAAATTAAAATAAATGCAAAAATTAACAATGCAGTAAAAAATCCAATAACATATGCACCTAATTCAAAAAACCAAATTCCAAAAAATGATATAATTACCAAGCCAATTAGAGTGTAGAATTGCTCCAGCATTACTATTGGTACTGTCTTGCTTCTTGGGACTTCAAATTTTGTTTTTAATAATTGGGATTTAATTAATTCACCAACCTTTCCTGGAATAATGGTCAGTGCGAATCCAGAGAAAAAAATTAGCAAACTATCTTTCTTTGGTATAAAAATTTTAGAATTTTTTAATAACAAATGCCATCTTGCGAATAATACAAACCAGCCAGTTATCACGAGTGGAATTATAACAAGTAAAAATTCTATTTTAAAATTTATAATTTGATCATATACAGTTCTAATATCAGATGCGATGAGAAATGCGGCATAAAGACCTACAACAGCTATAATTATGACTATTATTTTATTAATAATTTTCATCTAGTTATTTCTAAGTTTTTTTGAATTTATTAAAAACATCTTTTATCATTTTTTTATGATGTGGTACAGTATTTTTAGGAATTTTTTTAAAGAATTTTAGTTCTTCGCTTTGAAAATCAGTTTTAATCTTTCCAGATATTGGTGAAACAATAAATCCATGAGAAACATCATGTCTAAATGAGTTTAGATTTTCGTATACTCCTACATATTTTTTAATTTTTACATTAAGATTTAATTCATTTTTGGCTGCACGTTTGACAGCCTGTCTCATTGTTTCGTTTTTACGTATTATATTTCCAGGAAGATGCCAGCTCCCTTTATGCGGGTTTTGAGTTCTTTTTGTTAGAAGTACAGAATGATTTTTGATTATTATAACATCTATACATGAAAAAACAAAATTTTTTCTAAACTCGTTATAATCCTTTTCTGTGGATCTCTTTATCTTTTTTTTCATATAATTCATACATATCTATAATGTAATTTTTGTACCCTCCCCAAGTAGAAAGATCTGTTCCTTATCATTTCTTTTATTTTGACTAATCTGGGACTTTGCAGAGATAATGCTCCGTCTAATTTTTGTTTTAGATTCAATTTTACATTTAGACATGATTATAGAATTTTCAACATCACACCCAGATAATATTGAATTATCCCCTATGCTGGTATTAGGACCAATTATTGTATTTGGTTCAATTATGCAATTTTTACCTATTATGACTGGTCCTGTTATTCTGCAATCATTTTTAATTATTGATCCTTCACCAACAATTAATTTTCCAGTGACGGAAGCACCGTTTTCTATTATACCAAAATTGTATGGCTGCAAATTTTTCAATATTTCGCTATTTGCATGAATTATATCTTCTGGAGTACCGGTATCTTTCCAATAATCAGTAATCATCTCATAACTAATGTTATGGTTTTCCTCCAGCAGCATTTGTAGTGCATCGGTAATTTCCAACTCATTACGTCCGGATGGTTTTAACCGTTCAATTATATTGAAAATTTTTTGAGTCAGAAAATAAATTCCAGTAACTGCAAGATTAGTTGGAGGAACCTTAGGTTTTTCCATAATCTTTATGATTTTTCCATTTTTTACATCTGCAATTCCAAATCTTGACGGATTGTCAACCTCACAAAGTAAAATAGAGGCGTCAAAGCTTGATTTTTGAAAACTGCCAGCAAATTTAGAAATAGATTTTTGAATAATATTGTCTCCCAAAAAGACAACAAATTTTTCATTACCTACAAAGTCCTTACAAAGATTGATTGCGTGTGCAATTCCTTTAGGAGAATCTTGCATTATGTATGTCAGATTTACATCTAGCTTTTCTCCCTGTCCATATGTCTCCTCAACTTTTTTAGCTCCCAGTCCTCCTATGATAATTGCTATGTCTGTAATCCCAGCTTCCCGAAGAGATTCTATACAATATTGTGACATCGGCTTATTTGCAATAGGTAACAGTTGTTTTGGACCAGTATGTGTTAATGGTCGTAATCTTGTACCATGACCTCCATGCAGAATTATTCCTTTCAATGTGAATCGCTCATTTTTTCATTAAATTAAATCTAATTTTTCCACGGCGTCGATTTTAGAATGTCTTGAGAGATGTTTTGCCACCAT
>DTTB01000152.1 GCA_012964965.1 Candidatus Nitrosopelagicus sp. | reverse complement strand
AACTTTCAGAATCAAACGATGAAAATAGTGCAGTTTACACCATTAAACTAAATGACGTTGCCATGAATATTATCAGGGAATTCAAATTCTAATCAGATAACGTACTTCAGAATAAGCAATTAAAATCAAATTTATTTTCTTAATTTTGGATTTACAATTGCATCTAATGCATTACCAATGAAAACAAACGCAAGACCTGTAATCGCAATCATTATTCCTGGTGGAGCAATCCACCACCATAATCCTCTTGCTGCAGCACCATATGTATTTGCATCATGTAGTATTTGTCCCCACGTGGGAAATGTTGGATCACCAAGACCCAAAAAACTTATGCCAGCTTCTGTTGTAATCGCAGCAGGGACTGAAATTGCAATACTGGCAAAAGCATAAGGCAGTAATTGTGGAATAATATGTTTAAAAACTATTTTTGAGTTTTTTTGTCCCATCATTTGTGATGCCTCTACATATTGTCTAGTTTTGATTTGAAGTGCCATACTGCGTGAAACCTTTGCAACACCAACCCAACCAAAGATCATCAGGAATCCTACTAGCAAAAATATACTATTACTAATAGTCACGGCAAGAATTATCAAAAAAGGTAGTGCTGGAAGTGCATAGATAACGTCGTTAAACCTCATCATAGCTTCGTCTGTTTTTTTTCCCTTAAAGCCAGAATATACACCATAAATTAAACCAGCTGTTACAGAACCAATAGCCACAGAAATACCAATAAACAAAGCAAGTGGGGTTCCCCATAAAAGACCGACCGCAAGGTCTCTTCGTAACTCATCCGTTCCCATCATTCCATATGCTTTTCCACCAAGAATTAATTTGGAATCAATAATACTTACTTTTTTATCAACACCATAGATATTTACTAAAAATATATAATCACCCTTCAACACTTTTCCATCTCTGTCTGCAAAAATCATATCTTCGCTTGATATGTTTTGATTATAGAATTCCATTTCAGAAAAATGAATTTGAATATTTTTTTTAATACTGTTATCAGTTGAAAAAATTCGTTCATGGTGTACAATTTTTGTATCTGAGTGTGGTAATGATCTAGACAAAAGAAGTATTTGTGACTGATCTGGTCTAATTACAGAAATTTGTAACAGTTGTGATCCTGAATACTCAACATTAAACTCGTAAATAAAATCACTTGGAAAATCATCATAGTGATATTGTATACCGAATTGATGCGATGCTAATGATATAATATCCTCTTTAGTTATTACTGTCGGCTTATCCATTATAAGATGTTCTGGGATTTTTTCTGTAGTGAAATAGTTTACCCATGCTGGTACTGCTGTCTTTGGATATGAAATCCAGCTACCCGGATTATTCCATTGCTTGAATGTGTCTATAGGAATTGTGATAACGGCTATCATCGATAAAATGATAAGGCTTGCCAAAATTCCAATACCAATAAGACCGATTTTACTCTTAACAAACTCTCGTTTTATTTCCGATGAACTTACACTACTCATTCTGTTTTCACCCT
>DTTB01000151.1 GCA_012964965.1 Candidatus Nitrosopelagicus sp. | reverse complement strand
GATTCTGAAATCTTTTGTATTTATTATGATGTCACAGACGGCGGTAATTTTGAAGGGAACACAATTCTTGCAAATAACATTAATGCATCTTCCTTGGCCTTCAAGTTTGGAAAGAATGAGGCTGAAATACAGAATATAATTTCAAAATGTTCTGATAAATTACTTGAAGTTAGAAACAAAAGAGAGCAGCCTGGAAAAGATGATAAGGTTATAACTTCATGGAACGGCTTGATGATTTCTGCTTTTCTATCAGGCTATCGGATAACTGACAATTCAAAGTATCTTGATGTGGCAAAAAAATCAATAGATTTCTTTGAAAGTAATTTTGAGAAAAACCACATCTTGCATAGAACATTCAAAAACGGAAAGCCAAAACTGAACGGATATCTGGATGATTATGCGTATATGGCAAACGCATCAATTGACATGTTTGAAAACACATCTGATCCAAAGTATTTACTATTTGCAATTAATCTGGCTAATTATCTAATAACGCATTTTTGGGATGATTCTTCTAATGGGTTTTTCTTTACTGCTGACAATCATGAAAAATTGATTATGCGACCAAAAAACAATTATGACCTTTCCATGCCTTCTGGAAACTCCGTTGCCGCACATGTGTTGTTAAGACTGCATCATATAACTCAAAATAAACAATTTTTAGAAATTACCAAAAAAATTATCGAATCTCAGGCAACTTCTGCGGCTGAAAATCCATTTGCATTTGGGTATTTACTTAACGTGTTCTATCTGTATTACCAAAAACCTACTGAAATTACCATAATCAATGATAAGAATTTCGAACTTGTTTCAAGCCTGCGAAAGAAATTCTTACCAGAATCAATCATGGTTCTAGTTAAAAATGAAAAGGATCTTGCAACATTATCCAAATATTCATTTTTTTCTGGAAAGGAATTTCAACAAAATAAAACAAATGTCTTTGTCTGTAAGAATTTTAGCTGTTCTCTACCGCTTTCTAATTTATCAGAGATAGAAAAAGAACTCTAAACTTTTTTCAGATCTATTTGTAATTTTTCGCCAACTTGTGGTCTTCCCATCTTATCATATCTGTTTTTAGGCATCATGATTGTGATAGTTGTCTGAGCGTAACTTTTTACTTTGATAGTTGGTTGTGAATGAAGAATTGCTTCCAAAAGAGGCATTACCTGCTCTTTTGTTTCAGAGTCTAACTTCTTGGATACATTTTCCATGATTAATTGTTTTTGGGATAATGGTTCAGTTTCAACATCTTCAACTAACGAAATCTGCACCACATTTCCATTATCAACTATTTGCTTTATCACGTACGCAATTATTTCAGACATAGTTTTCACACTTTTTTTTAAAATTTATCTCCAACTCAGAAACTTTCTTGTTTTGTACCAATTAGGTTTTCCCCATTATGGCATCTTTTATCATTCTAGCATTCATCATGATCATTTCCGTGAATTCTTGTATGTCTTCCGAGTTTACATTCTGCTTCTGGTTTGAATATGCTTGAAGAAAACTTGAGTAAATAGAGCCAATTATAATGCCAAAAGCAGTATCCTCCACTGAATCAATTTTTGGACTATATTCTTGAGCCATTTCCTTGTATGACTGCGCTTCCGAAATATAATATTCAATTTGACTGTCCAAAAATTTTTTCATTCCATTGGAAATCGTCATTTTATCACTGAAAAATAATTTAATTAAAACGGTTTAAAATCCATATAGAGTTGGTTACACGGGATATACTTCTTGTGACAGCTGATGGGTTTTTGGTTAATACAATATATGCTGAAAGTGATGCTATCAACAGTACACCTGAACCCAAAGGAAACTCTGGCACTGTAGTATATTCTTCAGATTCAGCAATAAGCGAGTAATCAACGATATCCATTTGGGTTCCGCCAGGTACTGTGATTAAAAAGAAGGACTCATCATTTGCCCTGATGTAGTCTGGTTCCATTATTATTTGTGAAACGGCAACAACATTGCCATCTCTATCATACAACGTACCAATCACTTTAACCATATTGGCTGTTATGTCTCCGTTGTTTGCAACAGTTCCTTTGATGACAATATTATCAAACTGAGCATATCTAAGTTCAGATGAAGTAATTTCAATTACTTGGCTTTTTGGATTGGTTATCTTATAATCTAAATCTAAAACATATCTGTCAATACCATCAATATTTTCTGCTACAATTATATCAAACACACCTTTCATCCCAGGCATGATTACATTGGTTAGAGTTTCTGAATTTGTTTGATGAATAATACTATCGCCTGAATAAAGAGTTGCAAGGATATTAACTTGGTTTAATGGCTTGTCAGAATCATTTAGAATTTCACCAACTATGTGTATTGTGCCATCATTACCAACATAATACTGATCATTTTCGATATTGACTTGAGCCCAAACATCAGGTATTGCAAAGATCAATAAAATAAGAAAGACACTTAATATTTTCAATACGATACAGTCATTGATATAATTAATGAAGTTATGGGTTTATTGGTCCCTGTGCTAACTTGTACTCGGCTAAGGCTGCCATCTCATAATCAAATGATTCCTGCAGTAATACATCAGATCTAATATGTGCAGCATCATTGCCAGTTTTAACCCACTCCATAATTTGAATATCACTTTCTAATTGTGTCTCAGAAGATAATTTAAAAAGCTCTACGGCTGTTTCGAAACCATTTGGAATTTGTAGGGAATCATAGCGTAAAATTATCTTACTCATTTCATCTTTGTGTTCTTCAGCAAATTCTAAAAATCTCTCCCTATCAAGGTTTCCTTCTTTAAACAATGAAATCTTTGAATCATATGAGTGGGTATTTTTTTTTAAATCATCTTGAATTTGTTTTAATTCATTGCCAAACATTTGACCTCTAATTTTTGCCTGATCATTTGAATATACAAAAAATATAGTTGATGAAACAATTAGTATTCCAATTACTACAGCAGCATATATAGCAGGATTTTTCTTTTTTTTTGTTTTACTTTTCAAAATTAATCAATATAATTGCCTTCAGCATCGCTTTTCAGCTCTACCGTCATTAAGGTGCCACTGATAAATGAAGCATTTCTAATGGTTCTCACACGTGCTATATCCAAGTGATATGGGAAAACTTCAACTATAATATTACCAATTTGAGGATCATCTGGGGCATCAGTAAGCTGAATATCTTCTTTTTTAATGCCAAGCTGCTGTAATTTTTTTAAACTGTGTTTAATCAGTGGCTCAGGATATTTGTGATCAAGAACGTATACAGTACCACTATACTCAATACTTTCCAACTAGAATTAACCACAAACTAGATCATATAATCATTGGGTATCCACTACGTTAAGTGTCATCGTACTGACAACACGTGATAACCGTCTTATTTTCAGTGAAACGGTTTCATCAAACACCTCATGTGATTTTGCATCGATTTCCGCAATAATGTCATAGGCTCCAAAAGTAACGTATGCATGAGAAACTTCAGGGATCTTACACAATTCCTCAATAATATATTCTTCAGCACCCAAATCACAATTCATCAGAACAAATCCTTTGTGCATGCTAATTTTACTTCCTATAATTGCCTGGACTTGGCTTTAAAGCCTTCTAATGTAAATAATTTTTGCGCTACCAACGTTTCTTATTGCTAAAATAACTTCGAGTAATTGGCTGTATCTTCTTTTTTCTTTTGTCATATTTGTTTCTTGCAGACATATGTCTCCTAGAAAATTGACTTGAATGATTTTTTATTCGGTGAGAAAATTGCCTTGTGGCTACCCGTCTTTTAAGCGGGTCTGGGATTTTAACCTCTATTCCAAGTTTTTCATTAAGATCTGTCATATTGACTTTTGTTTGTTTTTTAATTTCGTTCCATTCACCAACTGAGGAATACGAAACCATTGTTATAGCTCTTCCCTTGGCACCTGCTCTTGCTGTTCTGCCAATTCTGTGAAAGTATACCATGTCACGGTTTGGAATATCATAATTTATCACAAGAGCCACTGTTGGAATATCTATTCCTCTAGCAGCAACATCAGTAGCAACAAGTATGTTAGCATTTGATTTTCTAAATTTTGACATTGAAGATTCACGTCTGTGTTGGGACATATCACCCTCAACAGAAACTACACTTTCGCCAGATTTGTAAAGAAGTTTTGCTACATCTCGAGTTCTAATTTTTGTTGAGCAAAATACTATGCACTGACCAATATTACCATGAATGAAATCAAGTAAAAATTTTGATTTTTCTCGATCCTTTATAATTAAAAATGACTGATCTATTCCAGCGCAACTGAGCTCATCCGAGTCAACAAGAATTCGTTTTGGCGATTTCATATTAGTTTCTGCCAATCGCATTATTTCAGGCGGCATAGTGGCAGACCATAGTGAAGTAGTTCTTTCTTCTGGCGTTAAGTCTAAAATAAATTCAATATCTTCAATAAAACCCATATCAAGCATTATATCAGCTTCATCCAGTACCACGTGTTTCACGTTGTTCAGTTTTATAGTTCCTCTTTTCAAATGATCAATCAGTCTACCTGGTGTAGCTACTATAATTTCCGGTTTTTTTCTTAACGCATCAAGTTGTATACCCATACCTTGTCCACCATAAATAGTCGCAGTTATCATTCCTGTATTTTTTGCAAAGCGTTTTATTTCAGATGTTATTTGGAGTGCAAGCTCACGTGTAGGCGCCATTATGATTCCCTGTATTCCTTGATTTTTAACAACCAATTGTATCATTGGAAGCGCAAATGCAGCTGTTTTACCAGTTCCGGTATGGGCCTGACCAATTACGTCATTACCCTCTAATAAAACCGGTATAGCACGTTCTTGTATCGGAAATGGTTTAGTAAATCCTGCATCATGGAGTACATCTAATATTTTTTTTTCTAATCCTAATTTTTCAAAGTTTGTCATTTTCTTCATCTAATCATGACGAAGAACGCTGTTAGCCTAATTCGTCATTATTCCTATAATTGACATTTTTTGAATACGTCTAATAAACGCTTGTCCTAGTTACATCACATGTATTTGTAAATATAAACAAGCCAATGGTGAGATTTGGACTCACGACCTTTCGCTTACAAGGCGAATGCTCTAGCCAGGCTGAGCTACATTGGCATGTCGTTGCATGAGTCTGGAGATTTTAAAATGTTCTTAAAACGCATATTACAACATCATTTTAATAGCGAGAAATAGGTAGAATCCCAATGAAGTACATCCCACCGACAAAACTAAAGGTTTTGATGATTATGTTTTTTGCCGCTTCAGGATTTGGCATTTTTACAGGATTAGCTATTGCAACTAGCGGCATGCAGGGGTTAATCATAACATTACTAGGTGTGATTAATTTATGCCTTGGCGGATTTATGGGATATCTTTTGCTTATGCAAAAGCCCAAAGTACGTGATAGTAGGAAATACAAGAAATAAAATTCAGTCACATTCGGTATTTACTTGCATATGAAATTCTTAATAGTAGGATAAAATTGAAAAAAAATTGGTTTGTTAGACTTAGTCGCAAAAAATCTATTTCTTACCAAGGGAATTGGTATTGCTGATGATAAACTAACTAGTTTTGAATTTGCATTAAGAAATGCTGGCATTGCCGGAACTAATATTGTATTAATCTCTAGTATTTTTCCGCCACACGCAAAACTCCTTTCTCGAAAAGATGGTCTAAAAATGATAAAGCCTGGGCAAATCCTATTCACTATTTATTCTAGAAACCAGACAAACGAGCCTCAAAGACTAATTTCTGCATCCGTGGGAATAGCTCAACCAACAGACAGAACAAAATATGGTTATCTTTCCGAATATGAAACGTTTGGGAAAAATGAGAGGGAGGCGGGTGATTACGCTGAAGATGTCGCTGCACAGATGTTGGCATCTTCTCTGGGAATCTCATTTGATATTGATAAAAGTTGGAATGAGAAACGTCAGTCATGGACTATTTCAGGCCAAATATATAAAACAAAAAATATTACACAAACTGCAAAAGGAAACAAGGATGGAAAATGGACAACTGTTTTTGCTGCAGCAGTTCTAATTATTTAAAAATTAATTTTCCTATACTTTTTTACAAGTTTTAATGTTACCACTGCCGGTGCAAGCAAATACATTCCTATATTGAGCATAATTATCCCAATACCATATCCCAGCATCTCAGATTCAGAGTCAATGTCAGCATACTGCAACAATGTAAGTGATGTTAACAGTGG
>DTTB01000150.1 GCA_012964965.1 Candidatus Nitrosopelagicus sp. | reverse complement strand
TTCTTGGAACTTTTGATCGTAGTTATACACGCATTTGAGATATCATCCACATGAGATAATGGTCTCCAGGAATTTGGACCGTAAATTCTAATTTTTTTGTCTAGAATAGCATCACGAAGAAATTCTTGTAACAGTAAATCAAATCTCATTCGTGGTGAAAGACCATGTGCAGTAGCAAACCGGAGAATGCAAGGTTCAAAACTAGAATTCTTGGTATTTAAAATAAAATTTTCAGAATTTACTTTTGTTTTGGAATATAATGAAAGAGGTTGTATCGGACTATTTTCATCAACTATGGTTGAAGCTGAACCATAATTACTACATGTAGATGCAAAAATAAATCGTTTTACACCATGTTCTTTTGAAATAGTTACTAATTTTTTAGTGGCATCCTCATTAATTTGTTTAGCAGCTACTGGAATTTTTTTACAAAGTGGATCACCAACAATGGCAGCCAAATGAATTACACAATCAATTTCTTTTACCACATCATTCAATGTTTTTTCATCACGAATATCTTTCTCAATTAATTCAACTGAATTCTTAGATATTAGATCAGAAATTCCGTCCCTGCCATAAATTAATGAATCTATGATCCTAACATTATAACCTAATTCTACAAGTTTGTGTGTTAAAACACTTCCAATATATCCTGCCCCTCCAGTTACAAGTATTGATTTGATCTTGTTCATATTCAAAAGATAAGTCATCTTTATTTATCATTTTTTAAGAAATTAGATGAAAACATTTGAAAAGAATTAATCAAATTGAACCATCTATGGATAATGCAGAAAAAAAAGAGTTAATGTCAGTTATAGATTCTGGTTGGTATACTGAATCATCAAAAACAAAGGAATTCGAAAGAATGTTCGCAAGTTTTGTTGGGGCAAAATATGCTTGTGCAGTAACTAGTGGTACAGCCGCACTGTATGTAGGACTCAAAGCCTTGAATATAGGAATGGGAGATGAGGTTATTGTTCCAGATCTAACGTTTGTTGCTTCCCCAAACTCAGTTGAAGCAACTGGTGCAAAACCTGTTCTAGTAGATATTGAAAAGAATGCACTGAATTTAGATTTGAATAAGATGTCTAAATCAGTTAATAAAAAAACAAAGGCTGTTATGCCTGTGGATTTTAATGGTAGACCAATAGATATGAAAGTTCTTCGAGAGTTTGCAGACAAAAAAGATATAATGCTAATTGAAGATGCGGCTCACGCGATCGGTTGTTATTACAATAGAAGGCATGTAGGTACTATTAGCGATGTTGGAATTTTTTCCTTCAGTACACCGAAAATCATTACAACTGGACAGGGTGGTATGATAGTTACTAACGATAGACAAATCTATGAAAGAGCAATGGCTTTGAAAGACTTTGGGCGCAAGATTGGTATAAAAAAACAAATGGAAAAATCATTTTCACATTCAACTATTGGCTATAACTTTAAATTTACAGAGTTTCAGGCTGCCATTGGCATCGCACAAATGCGTAAATTACAAAAACGTATCCTAAAAAAGAGAAGAAT
>DTTB01000149.1 GCA_012964965.1 Candidatus Nitrosopelagicus sp. | reverse complement strand
CGACCACGTCGTGAAAGGAAACCTGTTGAAGAGAAGGTGTGGATCCCACAAACTAATTTAGGAAAAAAAGTTGCAGCTGGAGAAATAAACTCTATGGAAGAAATTTTATCTAATGGTTTACGTATCCAAGAGGCTGGTATTGTAAAAAAATTACTTCCTGATTTAAAAACTGAAGTTATTGATGTTGGAATAATTCAAAAAATGACACCGAATGGGCAATCTACTCGTTTTAAGGCATTAGTAGCTGCAGGAAATGAAAATGGTTGGTTAGGTATAGGCATGGGAAAGTCAAAACAGATGAGAATTGCTATTGAAAAAGCAAACAATGCTTCATATCTTAATGTCAGTCCAGTAAAACTAGGATGCGGTAGTTGGGAATGTAGATGTGATCAAAAACATTCTGTACCATTCAAAGTAAGGGGAAGAGGTGGTAGCGTAACAATTGAAATTTTACCTGCTCCTCGTGGACTTGGACTAGTGGCAGGAGAAAAAATTAGAAATTTACTTAGACTTGCTGGCATAAAAGATGTATGGACTACTTCAAAAGGTTCTACAGCTACAATGAATTCTACGTCGAAAGCGGTATTACAATGTCTAAGACAAACATTTAGTCAGGGATGATAAATATGACGAAAGCATATCTAGTTGTAAGGATAAAAGGGCAAGCCGATGTTCCACACTGGGCTAACACCACGTTAAATCTATTAAAATTAGAAAAGAAATATCGTGCTGTTATACTGCCTGTTAAAGAGAATACTGCAGGAATGTTAAAAAAAATACAACATTATATTTCTTGGCAAGAAATTGATACCAAAACAACCAAAGAATTATTGGATAAAAAAGGAAGAAGAACAGGTTACAAAAAAATTACGAACAAAGATATTTTACAGGCAGGTTTTAAAACAATTGACGATTTGGCAGTATCTTTGTCAGAAGGGAAAATCAGTATGTCAAAAATCAAACCATTAAAACCATGGTTCGCTTTGTCACCTCCTAAACAAGGATTTAAACGAAGTACAAAATATTTGTATAGTCAAAAAGGTATTCTTGGTCATAATAAGGAACTTACTAGTTTGGTTAAGAGAATGATGTAAAATGGCAACAAGACTTAGAAAAACAAGAAAATTTAGAGGCTCAAGAAATCATGGATGGGGTCAAGTTGGTCAGCATAGAGCCAGTGGTCATAAGGGCGGTCTTGGTCAATCTGGAATGCTGAAACATCATTTTAGTACTATGCTGAAAGATTTTCCAGATCATTTTGGTCACAGTTCTCTTAATCCACCAACAAGAAATGTTATAAAAAAATGGGCTAGTGTTCGGGATCTAGATGATTTGTATTTACAATATGGCAAAGAAGAAAATGACAAAAAAATCCTAGATCTGAAGGCTTTGGGTTTTGATAAACTCCTAGGAGGAGGACAAGTAAAAAACGCATATTCTATTAAAATAGACCAATTTACCTCTAAAGCGGAAGACAAAGTAAAAACTGCTGGAGGGGAGTTACTAAAAAAGGAAAAAAAAATAAACCAATTTAGCTCTAATGCCGAAGATAATGTCAAAAATGCTGGAGAAGAGTTGGTAAAAAAGGATGGCTGAAGGAACTCTTACTAATTATGTTCGAAGGGCTGTAGCTAAGGCAGAGCCATATATTCCGCAAATACCAAAACCAAAAAGAAAAGTATCACTTCAAACTAAATTGCTCTGGTGTGGTGCTTGTGTTGTTATATACATGGTTATGGGACAGACTCCTCTTTTTGGAGCCACCGCTCCCGAGTATGATTTTCTTGCATTTGCGCGTGTGATTTTTGCATCACAGCAGGGTTCTTTAGTTGAGCTTGGAATAGGACCTATCGTAACAGCTGGACTTCTTATGCAATTACTTAGGGGTTCTGATATTCTCAAGTTTGACTTCAAAAACCCTGAAGAGCGCGGTATATTTCAGACAGCTACAAAAATGCTTACTTACATAGTTATTCTAATAGAGGGATCTGTATATGGTGTAGCAGTTTATGGTGCAAATATTACTGACCCCACTGTAATGGGAGTTTTGATAGGGCAGCTAATCGCAGCATCGATCTTTGTTATGTTCATGGATGAGCTTATTCAAAAAGGATGGGGCTTAGGCTCAGGAATCAGTCTATTTATCGCAGCAGGAGTTTCTCAGCAGATACTTTGGAGTCTTTTCAGCCCACTTCCTGCTGGCGATGGTGGATCGATAGGCATTATTCCCTACATTTTTCAATTAGGATTTTTAGATGCAACAACTGGCATGTTTGGATCCAATTTAGCTGATGCTGTATTCAGGTCGAACCAATTACCGAGTATATTTGGACTTTGTCTTACGGCTGGAATCCTATTGATACTTATCTACACTCAGGGCATGAAGGTTGAGATTCCAATTGTATCAACAAAGTATAGAGGATTTTCAGCTACATACCCAATCAAATTGATGTATGTATCAAACATACCTGTAATTTTGGCATCGGCTCTTACGGCAAATGCAGTTTTTATAGGTCAGATGCTTTGGGCACAACTAAATCCACGTAATGCTAGTCCCTTTTTCAACATAATTGCACAATTTGATCCTACCAGTCCATCATCACCTATAGGGGGAATAATCTACTACATCACTCCACCTAGAGGGTTAGAACTCGTCGCTTTAGATCCAATGAGAGGTGTATTGTATGTCTTATTCATGATTGGCATTGTTGTTGTTTTTGGAAAGTTGTGGGTAGAACTTGGCGGTCTTTCATCAAAAAAGGCTGCACAAAATCTTTTGGATGCAGATGTTGTAATTCCTGGATTTAGAAGATCGAATAAACCGGTAGAGGCACTCTTGAATAAGTATATTCCATCAGTTACCATTCTTGGCTCTGTAATACTTGGTCTTATAGCTGGAGTTTCTGATATCTTGGGAGTATTTGGTTCTGGTATAGGCATTTTACTGACGGTTGACATTTTGATTAATTATTATAACCAGCTTGTAAGAGAAAAAGTGGAATTGGTTATGCCCCGACTTGGTGCTTGGCTTGGAAGAAAGTAAAAAAGTTGTAATAGTTGGAATTCCAGGAGTTGGTAAAACATCTCTTGTTACAAAAATTGCAGAATTAATCAAACAAAAAAACAAGACTGTCAGTGTGCATAGTTATGGTACAATAATGTTTGAAGAAGCAAAGAAAATGGGAATTAAAAACAGGGATGAATTAAGAACGTTGCCAATAGAAAAACAAAAAGAACTTCAAAAAATCGCTGCAGAAACGATCTCAAATCTTTCGGACGATGTTATTTTCATTGACACTCATGCTTTCATATCTACAAAGGCAGGATTCTATCCAGGCCTTCCAAATTATGTGATACAAATTATACAACCTACAAATTTCATTGCAATCTCTGCTAGTCCAGATGAAATACATAATAGAAGAATGAAAGATGGAACCAGAGAGCGGGATCCTATTTCTATTGAGGACATTAAAAAGGAACTTGCCGTTCAGGATGCGATGCTTTCTAGCTGTTCTGTTTTTTCTGGCTCTCCCATGAAGGTAATTTTCAATCATGAGGGAAAGATTGAAGAAGCGGCAGTAAATGTAATAGATGCTATAGGACTATGACTGAGCTTAACTTTATTCTGTATTTCTTGGATTCGATATTCTTACAGGGTGATCTTTTTGGCATTAGAGGAGAGGGTCCACTTGGAAGTGCTGATCCTTTAGTAAAGGGCATGTTACTCTCAGCGTTTGCTGTAATCGGATTTTCGGTCATGTTAAATCTCTTCAATGCCGGTGTTAGAAAGAAACTGGTTGATTCGGTAAAAATGAAAAGAATCATGAAAGAGACAAGATCTTGGCAAAAAGAAAGAATGAAAGCATTTAGGTCAAAGGATGAAAGTAAAATTGCAGAATTAAACAAAAAATCCAAGTACATGAACAAAATGAGCATGGAAATGATGCAGATGAATATGCGACCTATGCTGATAACTATCATTCCACTGTTGTTAATTTTCTACTTTCTGATGCCTACACTGTTTTCATACACTGTAGCTATATCTCCAATTCCTCTTAATGTAATACCTGGGGATTTCTTCCAACTCACTTGTACAGTTGAAAAAATGGCCGCAGATGCAGCTGCAGGTCTTGGACCATACTGTAATACTGAAAATGAGATTTTTTTGTGGGCGTGGTATTTTTTGACTGCCATTGCATTTAGTGGCATGATCATGAAACTAACCAAGACCTCCATGAACGAATAAAGTTGATAAAATCCGTAATCATTTCTGGACCACCTGCAATTGGAAAAACAACCATTGCAAAAGGTATAGGAAAAGAGTTTGATCTTAGACATTTGAGCGGTGGCGATATACTAAAGGAACTTGCTCAGGATGAGGGATTTGATACAGGAGGAGATGATTGGTGGGATACACCTGAAGGGATGAGTTTCCTGAGTCATCGGCAAGAAAATTCTGAATTCGATAAAAAAGTAGATGCTAAACTCAAAAAACTGTTTCTTGAAGGCAACGTTGTAATAACTAGTTATACACTTCCATGGATTGTTGAGGGTGGAGTTAAGATTTGGCTGGCAGGATCTATGGAGAATAGTGCAAGACGAATGACTGTTAGAGACAATCTGTCAAAAAATGACACTGTCAAAATTGTACAAAAACGATATGATGAGAACAAAATAATTTACAAAACATTGTACGGATTTGAATTTGGAGAAGATCTATCAGTATTTAATAAGGTAATTGAAACTGACAATCTTGATGCAGTACATGTACTTGAAGTTGCAAAGTCAACTGTGAGGGAACTTTTTGAAATTAAAACAACTTGAGAATCTAATAACAATTGATCAAGACATTACAGACGATAATTACGGCACCTATTACAATAAACGTTCAGTTGAGCAGTTACTAAACTATGGCTTGATACTTTTAGATAAACCACCAGGTCCCACTAGCCACCAAGTTGTTGCATGGGCAAAGCGCATCCTAGAAATTCCAAAGGCGGGTCATAGCGGGACGTTGGATCCACAAGTGACTGGTGTACTTCCATTAGGTCTTGGTGATGGCACAAAGGCTCTTGGTGTACTATTGTTAGGTCCTAAGGAATACTGTGCTTTAGGTAGACTTCATTCGTTACCATCCAAAGAACAGCTTGATAGCATATTAAAGCAATTTTGTGGTGACATATACCAAAGGCCACCACAACGCTCAGCTGTTTCAAGACAGACTAGGATACGACGAATCTTTGAGTTGGAATTACTTGAACAGAAGGAAAGATTGATTTTAATCCGTATACTTTGTGAGGCAGGAACCTACATTCGGAAACTAATCTATGATTTTGGTGAAGTTTTAGGCTATGGTGGTACTATGATAGAGCTGAGACGAACACGTGTTAGCCAATTCCACGAAGACTACCCATTAGTTACTATGCATCAACTTGCTATTGCTTTTACTGATTGGAAAGAAAAAAAAGATGATTCTACTCTATTGAAACTGATTCACCCAATAGAACATGCTCTAAGCGAAATCAAATCAGTTGTTATTAGGGATTCCGCTGTTGATGCCCTATGCCATGGAGCACAACTCGCTGTGCCTGGGATATTACAGATTTCTGAAAATCTACAAAAAGATGAGATTGTGGGAATTTACACACAAAAGGGAGAGATTGTAGCACTTGGACAATCCATCATGCTAGGTGAAGATATCCAGGATGCCACAAAAGGATATGCCTTTGAAACAAAACGATTAATCATGAAGCCCAATACTTATCCCAAAAGTTGGAGAACAAAACCAAATAAAGATAATGTTGAGAAAAAATGAAATCATTGCCGAGAGGTCTTATGATTGCGCTATGTGTGGGCATGATGTCTGGCCTCATCCTTGGACTTGTTGCGTATTCTCAAAACAGTCACGAACAATTGGTATTTGAAGACGGTCCTTCAATTTCGATTTTAACTGAAAAGATTGACTTCAAATTAGGGGAACAAATTTCTATTAAAATTGTCAATTCTGGCACTGTGCCGCTAACATTTTCTGATGCGTCTTATGGATTGAAGGTAACTGGAATGGATGGTGGGTTATATTATGTGCCAGTGGCAGCACAGGTTGTTACTAAACTTGAGCCAAAGGAAGAGGTAACATTCGTCTGGAATCAAAAAAGATTAGACAACTCTGATTCGTTGCAAGGTAGATACAAAATTGTAGTTGAAGGATTTGACCCTGAAAACAACAAAGTGAAAAAGTCCATTGCC
>DTTB01000148.1 GCA_012964965.1 Candidatus Nitrosopelagicus sp. | reverse complement strand
AATCGCGTTTCATAGCTAATGTCTGAATCGAGTGGTTGCAAGTTTTCATCTAGCAGCAAGCCTCCTGCCTCTTTTATCAAAAGATATCCTGCTGCGATATCCTGAATTCTAATCTTTTTTCTAAAATCAATGAAAACATCAATCAGTCCCTGAGCAAAGAAAGCCATCTCTAGGGCGTTTGCCCCTAAATGCCTCACATGATGGTTCCTTTCAAAAATGGGAGTAAGCTTCTGAATTAATTCAGGCGGTGAGGCTGAAATATTAATTCCAACAACCTTGTATACCGGCTTTTTCTTGTGGACAGAAATTGATTTGCCGTTTAGAAAAGCCCCTTTTCCTTTTGACGCCAAGTAAACATCTCCATTTGAAAGGTTGGTAACTACAGCATCCGTAACAGAGCTTAGTTTTTCATCTGTAGCAAATGCAAGCGAACAGCAAAAAAATGGTAATCCTCGTACAGCATTTGTTGTTCCATCAATTGCATCCATTATCACAAAACCCTTAGGGTTTGTTGACAGTTCGACTCTGCCGCATTCTTCGCCAAGCACTACACAGTCAAAATTTATTTCCTTTAGATAATCAATAACCGTCTTTTCCGCAATCATGTCAATATTTCTTGAAATATCTCCTCCTGCACCCCTTCCAAAATCACCGGCTATGGCCTCCTTGGTTCCTGCCAGATCCTTGACATTTTCATATACAAGTTTCGAGACAGTGCTAAGAATCTCAATTGTCTCCATAAATGCTTTCAAATGAAACGTAATTTAAGTGAAAATTTTTTGAAGGCATAAATATCAATTTAGAAATGTCGTTGTATGAGTGGGAAAGACGAATCTGTTACTAGCAAAAATTCTCTAATGGGAACAAAGTCTGGAAAGAAAATTATAAAACAAGCCTTATTCAAGTCTAAAGGATACAGGCAGTTTAACCAATACAAAGAGGAGTATGAAACAAACTTTCCAGAATTTGCTAAGCGATTCACAAATGATATGTTACAGCAAATTAAAGATGATTCTTCACCTAACACCACACAGCAGAAATTTGGGGAGGAAGTTGGCTCGACTGAAATCATTTTAGACTCGTCACAAATTGATCCAATAAAATCAAAACTGGAAAGTTTTGATGTGCTAAATGATAGAGTTCTAAGGATTCTGAACTCTAATTTTGTAAAAATGACTTTCCCCGTGTTCAATGCGTTATTTGATGCGTCAACAGAGTATTTTCAGGATAAAAAAGATCCAAAACTAAGAGAAAATGTTGTTGATGGGCATATTATTGCAATTGACCTAAGTGAACCAATGGACAGAATTGTTGACAAGGATGAAGACTTGGACTATCTTGATGATTACAAGCTGATGAACCCATACATCCTAAAATTAGCTCGTAACAAAATTGCAAAAGGCGGGGAGGAGGTCTTAAAACAATTTGAGGTTGGATTCAAAGATGCTAGAGATGGGCAATACCTTGATACTAAGTTAAAACAAAATCCCACTTCAATTACAGAAAAAGAACTTGATGAAAGCTACAAAA
>DTTB01000147.1 GCA_012964965.1 Candidatus Nitrosopelagicus sp. | reverse complement strand
TTTAGTACGGATGGTTCATGTTTTTCATCTTTGATATTCCGTTTAACTAGTTCTGGATGATACCAATCCTCAAAATCAATTCCTATTATGTTCAATTTATCTACTCGATTTTTTTGACAACTCTAGCAGGGTTGCCTACTACAACGCATTTATCAGGCACATTTTGAGTAACAACGCTTCCAGGAGATATAATTGAGTTTTCCCCAATTGTAACTCCAGATGTAACAATACATCCAGGATTGACAACAGCTCCAGATTTTATTTTGACTTGGGCAACCTTTCTAGGATATGCGCCTTTTTTCAAAAATAAATTTGCGGTAGGATTACTATGAGCAAAGATCATTGAAAAAGATCCTAGTGTTACATTATCTCCAATTTCTACTAGTTTTGGGTAGATAAGATCAATGAACGTGTAAGGATTAAAATGACAATTTTCGCCAACTTTAACACCTCTTGCCCTTTGCATTCTAATGGCAAAACCAGAATGTGGTGAAGAAAATGCCAACCTATGTAAAATCCAAGAATTTAGATATTTTATACGAATTTGAAAACGACCAAAATTTCCACTATAACCATAATATTCCATAAGCTCTTTTTCATTGAGCTTTACCGCGTCATCAAGTAGATCCTTATATTTACTCATACCCGTCAGATTTTCTGAATATATCTAAATATTTCTAATAAAATGCATTGATAGAAGAATTAGTAACAAATACTAAATTAAGCTAAATCACAGTAGCGATAAGATGTTTGGTGAGGAAAAATTATCCACATATCTCAATAGATCAAAATTATTATCTAATGTGGATTGTGAAAATAAGATTCGAGTTGCAATTCTAGGAAGTTTTACACTAAATGGCTTGGAAGAAACCATTAGAGTAAAATGTGGTGACAAAAAAATTCAGTGTTCTACCTATATCGCTGGATACAATCAATATAATCAGGAAATTTTGGATGAGAAAAGTGAATTATACAAATTTTCCTCAGATATCACATTTTTAATTATAGATACAAGAAACGTTCTTGGTGAATTATTCTTTAATCCCTATTCTATTTCTGTTGAGGATAGAAAACAATTTGTAAAAACAAAATCCGATGAAATAATTAATTTAGCAAAAATTTTTGTAAATAAAACCCAATCTAAATTAATCCTCTCAAATTTTGTTATCCCAACTTATTCACCCTATGAAATAAATGAAGCTAGAGAAGAATTTGGTCTTCAAGATATGGTGAGGGCTCTGAATCAAAATATCAAAAATGAGTTGGGGCACGAACCTAAAATTTATCTTCACGATCTAAATTCCTTTGTTACTAAATTTGGTGAGAATAATGTATTTGATTACAAACAATTTTTTTATGGAGATGTGAAGATTTCTCTTGATCACATACCATATTTAGCCGAAGAGTTTATGGGATATGTAAAGGCAGTATTAGGATTAAATAAAAAATGTATTGTGTTAGACTTGGATAATACACTTTGGGGCGGTATAGTAGGTGAAGATGGTTTTGAGGGAATTAAATTGGGTGATGATCCCATCGGTAGGGCCTA
>DTTB01000146.1 GCA_012964965.1 Candidatus Nitrosopelagicus sp. | reverse complement strand
ATTACAACATTATGAATTCCTTTCTTTGCGCATTCTTTCATAAGAGGACCGCAATATGCAAGATCAATACAAACAACAACCAGATCAACTTTTGCCTTGATTGCTTCCAATGATGGATAACATTTGATTCCAAGGATCTTCTTTTGTTTAGGATTAATTGGATATACCTTACCCTTGTAATCTTGTTTTCCAAGAGCATCTAATACAGAGTTACCAATCTTTCCTGGTGTTGCAGATGCACCTACTAATGCAACAGATTCTGGTGTAAAGAATTTCTCCATAGATGTTATGTTTGGTTTAGCACGTGAGATTGAATTCTTTTTAATTTCTTTGTTGAGAATGATTTTTGCATCTACCACATTGTATGATTTTGGATAGACTACGATAGGATTGAAATCTATACTGTTAATGTAATCTGCATTATCAACCCCAATCTTTCCAATTTGAACAAGAGCCTTTGCAAGCATGTTCAAGTCAATAGGCTTGCTTCCACGGAATCCTTTGAGAATTTTAGAGCCCTTAAGCTCGCTTAGCATTGATTTTGCATCTGATGTCGTAATTGGAAGCATTCTAAACGCAACGTCCTTGAAAATTTCAGTTAGAACACCACCCAAACCAACCATAAGCATTGGACCAAATTGTGGATTATTTTGTATTCCAACAATTAGTTCAACTCCTTTCGGAACCATCTTCTCAAGCAAAATTCCTTTCACGTTAACGCCTTTCTTTTTGGAAAGTCGTCCATACATGTCATTGAATGTCTTCCTTACATCAGCAGTGTTATCAACACCAACTTTGACTCCACCCACGTCAGTTTTATGAAGAATTTGTGGCGAGACTACCTTCATGACCAGAGGAAACCCAAGTTTCTTTGCATCTCTAACTGCCTGATCAGCAGATGTTGCTAATGAAAACCCTGGCACTGAAACTTTGTACTTTTTTAAAATTGATTTGGCAGCCTCCTCTGTAATGATTTTATGATTAGTCTTTATTGTATCATCAAAAATTTTTGTTATTGAGTTCATAGTAGATCGATCCAAAAGTTTGTTATTATATTAAACTTATTACCATTATGGAATTTCCGGAAAGCGAAATAGCCGAAATTAAAAAATTCATAAATCTGCTCAACTCGCAAAAAGATAGTGCAATAGTAGTTGAAGGAAAACGTGATTCTGCCGCACTAATAAAATTGGGTTATTCAGGTAAAATTTTGGAGTTTCACAAGTTCAATGGGATGATAAAATTTGCTGATTCAGCAGCCAAATATCGTAAGCTTATTCTTCTTTTAGATGGTGATAGGAAAGGCAGGTACCTGACAAAAAAAATTATTGAATTGCTCGAACGTCGAACAAAAATTGATCTTCTGTTTAAGAAGAAGTTAGTTTCAATCACGAAAGGAAAGATACGATTTATTGAACAGTTGGTCTGCTACGAATCTTATTTTGTTTAAGGCCAGATGCCTTTATGATTAAATGCTTCTAGGACACGTTCTACAGCCAATACCATAGCAGCTCTTCTATTGTCAATGTTATGTTTTTTAGAAAGTTCGTACATGTCCTTCA
>DTTB01000145.1 GCA_012964965.1 Candidatus Nitrosopelagicus sp. | reverse complement strand
GTTCGTGATTTTATTCACGTTAGCGATGTTGCAAAAGCCAATTTAATGGCGATGAACAGTAATTGTTCTAATTTAATAGTCAATATTGCCACAGGAAATGCAATATCGATTTTAGAGCTGGCAGACATGATGATTAATGCGTCTAGATTAAAAATAGACCCAATATTTGCGGAAGCACTTGAAGGCGATATAGAAAAAAGCCATGCAGACATATCACAAGCAAAGAAACACTTCAATTGGGAACCAAAAATTGAACTTCAAGACTGGTTAACGGAAATTTTGGAAAAATGAAATTATTAATTGGTGGGTCAAGTACAAAAATTTTTCATCTACAAGAATTTGTTAAAGCATTAGAAAAATTAAATGTGGAATGCAAATTAGTTTTTGATGCAGATTATGCAGACGGGTTTCCAAGTAGAAAGTTAGGGACGTGGTTTGCTACTAATAGTAAGTTTAATGATTTGATCTCAAATTTTAAACCTGATGTAATTTTTGTTGATAGACAACGTCATTTTGGTCTAGAGGCTATAAAAAAAGAAATACCTTTGCTTGTTCACCTTAGAGGAAACCACTGGGAGGAGATAAAAATGGCCAGAGAAACCCTATACAAATCTCTGCCAAAAAAGATAGCCTTACAAAAATGGGAAGAGATTTCTGAAAAATGCTTTGAGGGCTCAAAGATAATTTTGCCCATTTGTAATTTTCTTAGTGATATAGTGACCGAACGATATCCGGATAAACCAGTTGCAACCTTATACCAAGGAATTTCACCGTCAAATTGGTTTCATACTGATGGCATGAAATTAAAGCATCCATGTGTTGGGTTACTTCAAGGTGCTACAATTTGGGATAAAACAAAAGAGATGCAAATCTTAACAAAAGTTTTAGAGAAAATGCCAAATGTTACATTCTACTGGGTGGGTGATGGCCCTTATCGTGACAAAATTCTTCCCAAACTGGAAAAATTTGAAAATTTTAAGTGGCTAGGTGCACTTGAATATCCTGAAAAAGTTAGACAGTTTCTTAGTGAGATTGATGTTTATGCCTTACTTAGTGGAATTGATATGTCACCATTAACGTTACAGGAAGCACAGCTTATGCAGAAACCTGTTGTTGCAACAAATGTAGGCGGCATACCTGAACTGATGAGAAACAACGAAACTGGATTTTTAATAAAAAAAGGAGATCATGATGAATTATTTAAAAAACTTGAAATTCTAATAAACGATGAAAAAATGTCACAAGAAATGGGAAACACTGGTAAGAAGTTTGTCTCAAATAACTTTAGTTGGGAAATAATTGCAAAAGATTTCAAAGATAAAATAGAAAAACATTTGGATTTATCTTCACGTTAGTGGGTTAGAAGTTTTTCATTAGTATCTACATCAATAGTTTTGAAACCAAATTTTGTAAGGGATTGTATACTACAAGTCAAAAAAATGAAACAATTAAAAATTATCAAAACTTTTGAATGCTTGTTCATAATATGGAATCGTCTCCTTTAATCCATTTGTTAGATCCCATTTAAGTTCGTAATCTAAAAGATCTTTCAACTTTTTATTGT
>DTTB01000144.1 GCA_012964965.1 Candidatus Nitrosopelagicus sp. | reverse complement strand
ATTGCCTTGTTGTACCAAAAAACCAGTTTTGCCATCTATCATCATTTCAGGAACTCCCCCAACATTAGTTGCAACAACTGGTTTTTTCATTAACTGTGCTTCTTTTAGAGATAGTGGAGCTAAATCCATTCCAGTTACCAAAGCATAAGCATCAATCTCACTAAGATATTCTCTTACTTTATCTGGATATTGTAATTTGCCTAACCAATGAAAATTATCATATTTATCAAGTTCAGAAAGTACACGTTCTCGTAGTGGACCATCACCTACCCAGTAAAAATTAACATCAGGCATTCTTTCTAAAACTTTCTTTAAAACTAGCATTTCAGAAGTTTTTCCCCACCAATTTGAATGTTGGAGTAAACCAACACATGGATGTTTCAGTCTCATTCCTTGTACGTTATACCATTTAGAAGCATCAATTCCCTCAAAAAATACATTGGTTGGTTTGTCCGGAACAAATTTGTTTGTAATTTTTTCCAAATATTTACAAATTGGTAAAATTGCAGTTGCACCATTAAAAATTTCTCTGCCCAATTTATCCCATTGCCATAATGCAATTCTTTTTGGTAATGATTTGTACATTGTTTTTTTATTCCAATCAATTTCTGACCAATAATGACCGCGTAGAAGAACAAATAGTGGAATGTTTGCCTTTAGTGCGTCAATACCAAAATGTCGCTGTCTGTCAATAAAAATTGCGTCTGGTTTGAATTCATCTATTAATTTAGTAATTTTTTTTTTAGTCTGAAACCAATTTCTTATTTTCCTACTTGGAAACCCATCAGAATAATCAGCATCAAAAACTAATTTAGATTCAACGCCCAAACTATTTAGCGTGTCAGAAAATTCTTTCAAATGAAAAAAAAACGAACTTGAACCGCCTATTAGTAATCTCAAATTTTTCCCTTTGTTACTACTAGATTTTTCTCAATTATAATAGATAATCGATTAAAATATACTAAATATCTTGAAAATCTTTTTTTGAAATAATTTTAGTTAACCAATCATCTAGCCTCATTTTTGGTTCCCAATTAAGCAGTTTTCTTATTAATTTTATATCGGCTTGAGTTGCTCTTACATCACCAGGTAATTCGGGACCATGAATAGGTTTTAAAGATAAACCAGATGCCTCAATGACTAGATTAGCCAAATCTAGAATTGATATAGGTAAACCACTTCCGACGTTAAAGAATTTATGATTAATGTCACTATCCATAGCCAAAACATTCGCTTTGACTGCATCATCTATATGCACAAAATCTCTAGTTTGTAGACCGTCCCCATTGATTTTTGGAGATTTATTTTGTTGAATCCTCTGTAAAAACAGCTTGATAACTCCAGCATATTCCTTTGATTGCCTCTTTCCAAAAACGTTGAAATATCGAAGACCTATAACTTTCACTCCCACTTCAGAATATTTTTTAGCCAAATATTCATCATCGAGTTTTGTTTGAGCATATGGATTAATTGGTTTTCTATAATCATCTTCTTTAATTGGGATTTTTTTAGGACTTCCATATACGCTGGAAGAGCTTGCATAAACAACTTTGAATCCATATTCCTTTGC
>DTTB01000143.1:187-6429 GCA_012964965.1 Candidatus Nitrosopelagicus sp. | reverse complement strand
TGTCACGGCTGAGACGCGTGTTCAAATCCCGCCGAGGGCGCCATTATTTTATTAACGAAAAAATCTCATCTAGAATATTTTTGTTTGCTGCAGCAACGAAAGATAACCGTGTGTCATAATTTAGATCAGAGTCAAGTGGCTGCAAATTTTCATCTAATATCAAACCTCCGGCTTCTTTTACCAAAAGATACCCTCCAGCTAAATCCTGAATTCTAATCTTTTTTCTTAGATCAATGAAAATATCGATAAGACCTTCTGCAAACATAGCCATCTCTAGGGCATTGGCACCCATGTGTCTAATATGATGATGTTTTTCAAAAATTGGTGCAAGTCTATTCATTAATTCCGGTGATGAGCCAGAACTATTAATTCCAACAATTTTATACAGTGGTTTTTCTTTATGTACAGAAATTTGTTTGTCATTTTTGAAAGCACCTTTACCCTTTGAAGCCGAATAAAGATCTCCCGTTGAAAGATTTGTAACTACGGCATCTGTAACTGAACTGAGTTTTTCTTCTGTTGAAAATGCTAGTGAACAACAAAAAAATGGCATTCCTCTGACAGCATTTGCTGAACCATCTATTGCATCCATTATTATGAAGCCCTTTGGATTTGACGATAGCTCAACTCTACCGCATTCTTCACCAAGTATTACACAATCAAAATTTATTTGCTTCAAGTAATCAATTACAGTCTTTTCCGCAACTATGTCTATATTTCTTGAGATATCGCCTCCTGCTCCTCTCCCAAAATCTCCTGATGCTGCTTCTGCAGTTCCTGCTAAATCCTTGACATTTTCATAGACAAGTTTTGAAACCGTGCGGAGAATTTCAATGGTATTCATATAAGATTTATAATAAAACATAATTTAAGTGAAAATTTTTTGAAGGCATAAATAGCAATTTGCAAATGTGATTCTGTGAGCGGAAAAGATGAATCTGTTACCAGTAAGAATTCACTAATGGGAACTAAATCTGGAAAGAAGATTATCAGGCAAGCTATGTTCAAGTCTAAGGGATACAGACAGTTCAACCAATACAAGGAGGAGTATGAGACAAACTTTCCAGAATTTGCTAGGAGGTTCGCAAATGACTTGTTACAACAAATTAAAGCTGATTCTTCACCTAATACAACACAGCAGAAATTTGGAGAGGAAGTTGGCTCAACTGAAATTATTTTAGATTCATCACAAATTGATCCAATAAAATCAAAACTGGAGAGATTTGATGTGCTAAATGACAGAGTTTTGCGGATTCTAAACTCTAATTTTGTAAAAATGACTTTTCCCGTATTTAACGCATTGTTTGATGCATCAACAGAATATTTTCAAGATAACAAAGATCCAAAACTCAGAGAAAATATTGTTGATGGGCATATTATTGCAATTGATCTTAGTGAGCCAATGGACAGAATTGTTGACAAAGACGAAGACTTGGACTATCTTGATGATTACAAACTAATGAATCCGTACATACTAAAATTGGCCCGTGACAAAATTGCAAAAGGTGGGGAACAAGTCTTAAAACAATTTGAGGTTGGATTCAAGGATGCCAGAATTGGACAATATATTGATACCAAATTAAAACAAAATCCCACTTCAATTACAGAAAAAGAACTTGATGAAAGCTACAAAAAATATCGATCTGTGATGGGCACGGCAGGTAGTAATATGGCACTTTCAAGGAAACCACTTGGTGAAATATTTCAAATTGGAATGGGTAAGGCATCAGAATCGGTTGGATGTGGAAATGAAATTGAAGACTCCATTCGAGACAAGGCTATAAAAATTCCATCATGGCCTCTGTATTACAGTTTATTGGAAAATGATGTTAGAAAGGGCTTTGATCTTACCATGAAGAAAAGTGAGGCTTATCTAAGCGGTGCAAGAAAGACTCTTGACAGTCTTCCTGAAAACTTCTCTCATAGAAACTTTTTAGAATTTTTATTCTTAACAGTGGAACATTACAACGAGTTTTGGTTCAAGAAACTACAGAAGGCAAATATCTGGTCAGAGCTTGCGGCTAATCTGCCAAAGTGATTTTAAATGATGTGGTCAGAAAAATACCGTCCAAAAAATATTCTTGATTTAGTTGGCAATGAAGAGGCTCGAAAATCATTAGTGGAATGGTTTACAAAATGGAAAAAGGGTACAAAGCCAATTCTCTTAATTGGTCCTCCTGGTATTGGAAAAACAACGTTAGCTAATCTTGCTGCAAAGCAGTTTAACTATGACCTGATTAGTCTTAATGCAAGTGATGTAAGAAACAGACAAAACATTCAAGAAATTTTAAGCCCGGTTTTGGGAAATCAAACTGTTTTTGGAACTCCAATGATTTTCATAGATGAGGTAGACGGCGTACATGGAAGAGCAGATTATGGTGGTACTGAAGCTATAATCAAGATTTTGAAGGAAGCTACAGTGCCAATAGTTCTTGCCGCAAATTCTGATTTGTCAAACAAGATGAAGAGTATTAAAAAAAATGTGCAAACAATTAGATTTAGACCATTACCTCCAAGGCTACTGCAGTTTTACCTGAATAAAATATTACAATCAGAGGATGCAAAAATTAGTCCAGATTCTTTGATGAAACTAATCAAGGAATCAGGAGGTGATATACGTTCTATGATTAATTTTGCTCAAGCTTTAGTTACTGGATTTAACCCTCCAACTGAAAAATCCTTCGAGATTTTGGACGTTGAAGAAGGTGTTAATGCGTTTTACAAATCAAACTCAGTTGATGAAGCAAGATCCATCTTGTATTCGCTTAGAATAGATCCTAGGGAGAAGATCAATGCGTTTTATTCAAGTGTCATAACAAGCAACATCTCTGCTGATGACATGCAAAAATTTTTGCAGATAATTTCTACTGCTGACATGCTATATGGAAAAATTATGAAAACACAGCAATGGCGACTCTTACGTTATCTTGATGCGATACTTTTAGGATTGTACAAAAAAAATCTTCCAATTCGCTATTCAAAATATAATCTTTCGTGGCCAATCCTGAATAGAATAAGATGGGACGGTGCAAAAATCAAATCTTTGGTTGGTTTATTGGCAAAAGATATGCATGTTTCAAAAAGCACTTTCTCCTCTATTTATTTTCGATTTCTGTTATTGTGCATAAAAAATAAAAAAATAGATTTAGAGCTGGATGAATCATTAGAGGAAATTGTTCAAAAGGAGATTGATTTGATAAAATGAGCTGGATAAAAATCACCATGAAATTTGATGGTACATGTCTTGTATGTAATCAAAAAGTCAAAGCGAAGGACATTGGATTGTGGTCTAAGGGTATTGGTGTTAAACACGAAAAATGCGCTGAAAAAAACGAAGAGCTGAGATGTATCATGTGTGGTGGTTCAGCAGGATGTATTAGCTGCGAATTTATTAAAGAATGTGATCTGCAGGCTGTTTCACAACTATGCATCTGCAAAAAATGTGAGCAGGAACAGAATTCGTTTGATTCATACAAAAACTCGGTTATGAAAAAATTTCCTCTGCTAAATCTTAAAATTTAAGCATTTTAGATAAATTTCATGTCTGAAGATGAAAAAGCAAACCAAACAACACTTTCAGAAGCTCAAGCGGAAGCAGCTGTAGCACAAGCGGAATTTGAAGCAGCTAAAGCAGAAGCAGAAGACGCTAAACCTGAGGGTGGTACATTAGGACAGACAACAATTTCAGATGCAGTAGCGGCATCAGAGGCAGTAGTCAAAGCGGAAGCGTCATATCAAGCGGCAAAGGAAAAATTAAATGCCACAAGAGCAGCGTCAGAGGCAGCGTGGAAAGCAGATTATGAAGCAGCCAAAGCACAAGTAGGAGAAATAGATCAAGCAGGCCGATTGTTTACTAACAAACGCAAACAAGAGCGAATATTCAGACGAGAAATGGGAGAACCAGAATTTTTCTTAATGTACGGTGGTCCAGTAAAACCTATACTTACTGGGGATGAGATAGAAGAGCTTTCAAGGCAAGTGCAGATCCCGAAGGATCAAACCCCAAAATACAATCCGGAGCATATCCTTAGTCCTGAATTCAGTGGAGGTACAAATTACGAATCTGGAATACAAGATTTGATAGATGAGATTAAACAGAAACTGGATCAACTTTTAAATGATCCTGAAGCTAATCCGCAAGAAATTGAACTTGAAAAACTTGCACTTAAGAAATTAGATTATTTATTTGAAAATTATAACTTAGGAATGAATGTGTTCAGAACTGCAAAAGGTGGCAGGGAAAAACTTCGAGAATGAATGGTGAACAGAGTGAGTAAAAATAATTTTCAAATCATGAATGCAAGAGTCACTTTTAGAAATATGCCACTTTATAAGTTAGCAAATTTTTCATTCAAAGACATACCTGCTGCATGTAAATCTTTTAATGAAAATGCTGGCGCTTCGGAATGCATAATAGTTCAAACTTCTAGTCGAATTGAAGTTTTTACTGTTGGTAATGTGTATACGGGAGAAATACCTGATGCGAGAAGAGCTGAAGGAAAAAAACTTGATGTAAGTAAAATCCTAAAAACTTGGTCATCACTTGTGGAACTAGACCAATTTGATCTTGACCACTGGGATCAAACTCTTGAGATTTACAAGAACGCTGATGCTTATGATCGCCTGATAAAACTAGCAACCGGCTTGGAATCATTAGTTGTGGGAAAGGAAGAAATCCTTGAGGAGCTAAAAAAGGCAATTTCAAGTGCAAAAGAAGCCAAAACATTCGGTAAGATATTGGATAAACTGTTTGATACTTGTATACGAATTGCTACTAGTGTTAGAGATTCTAGCGGAATTGATAAAGGAATAGAATCAGTTGGTGACAAGACCGTCAAACTTGCTGAAGAAAGCATGGGTAATGTCGGATCAAAACATGTCCTGCTTATAGGCACGGGCGAAATAGCTGGTTTAGTTGCAAAGTCCCTTAATAAAAAAGGCTATGCGTTTGATGTCACAAGCAAGACCATCGAACGGGCCACAGGTTTTTCTAAAATATTGGGTGGAAATCCAATAGAATTTGGAGGTGTTTTACCGGGATTGGATAAATTTGACATAATTTTTGTTGCAACTACTGCAGATGCTTTCCTAATTACTTTTGACAAAATAAACAAAATCATGAAAAAGAAAAAGAAAGGTACTCTGATGATGGATTTATCAGAACCTAGAACAGTTGACGAAAAAGTTGCAACTATTCCTGGAATAAAATTAGTGAATCCAGCACAAATTGCTGAGATGATAGAATCTAGTACTAAAGCTAGAAAAAGTGCAATTTCTGCTGCAGAAGAAATGATAAAAGAAGAACTTCCGATTATAGTGGCAACTATGAATCAACTTGGCTCAGAACCACTAGTTAAAGCATAATCAGAAATCCTAAAAGAGCTAAGCATATTTTGGTTATTCATTGGGCCGGTCGTCTAGACTGGTAGGATACGCCCTTGGCATGGGTGAGATCGAGGGTTCAAATCCCTCCCGGTCCATTAATATTTTTTGAAAATTTTCTGATCAAGTATATTAATTCATCATCTGCATCTTTAGTTAATTCCTTAACCTCACTAGAAAAAATCTCGCCATTAATCTTGAAAAATGCCTCGAGTGCACTTTTTCTAACCTCTAATACTTCATCCGTAAAACAATTTCTTATTTTCGTAGATGATTGGCTTGAATGAAGATGTCCTAATGCGCCTAAAGCACAAGATCTAACCATACTACTATGGTCTTTTGTTAACAATTCTAAAGCAGGTATTGCATTAGAGTCGCTTCTGTTTGCCAAAACAAGAGCTAAAAATCCTTTATCGTTATAACTTTCCGAGTTTAGACCACGTATAAGAAATTCAGAGATGTCATTTTTGTTAAGAAAAAGCGAACTAAATGCCTCTCCCCTTACTCTGATCTCTGGGTCATTTAGCATTGAAATCATTTTTCTAATGATTTCTGGATTATTTGATTGGCTTAATGATTCTAAAACCCTGATTTTATCTTCTTTAGAACCAGAATCTAAAATTTGAAATTTTTTTGCAAGTTCATTCATAAACACTGTATACAAGATTGATATGTAAGAATTTCAATGAAAAGGATTTTTTAGTGAATTTTTTTTCTTAGGTTTAAATTATAGCAAAAACTATGGGGTTCATGACAACCGACATTACAGAAAATACTGAAACATCCAATACGGCACAGACTGAAGCATCCAATACGGCACAGACTGAAGCATCCAATACGGCACAGACTGAAGCATCCAA
>DTTB01000143.1:0-87 GCA_012964965.1 Candidatus Nitrosopelagicus sp. | reverse complement strand
GACTGAAGCATCCAATACGGCACAGACTGAAGCATCCAATACGGCACAGACTGAAACATCCAATACGGCACAGACTGAAACATCCAA
>DTTB01000142.1 GCA_012964965.1 Candidatus Nitrosopelagicus sp. | reverse complement strand
GTAACTCAGTAGCATCTACAGCGATATATGCTAAACAAAAACGGATAGAACTTTCGCTTGGTTGGAAACTTGGATTAATGGCTGTTCCAGGAACCATACTTGGAGCATTCATATCCTCTGATTTATCGCCAGAAATTTTCAAAATTTTGTTTGCACTGGTTCTTATTTCTTCAGCATCATACATATTTCTCAAAAGAAAGATTGAGGAAAAACCAATAGACGTCTCACGTTTGTTGCTTGTTTTTTCAGCAGGTGCTAGCTTCTTTGCGGGAATAATATCAAGTCTATTTGGTATTGGCGGTGGTCTAATCTTCGTACCATTGATGGTAGTTGCGCTTGGAATATCAATGAAGCGTGCAGCGCCTACTTCACAGTTCATCCTGATGTTTGCATCTTTTTCTGGACTGATTGTACATTCGATGCTAGGGCATCCTGACTATTATCAGGCATTGTTGTTGTCGATCGGAGCATTTGCTGGAGGAATTTTAGGTGCTAGATTGTCCCTTGAGATAAAGGAAAACAAATTGAAGATTATAGTAATCATTGTGCTTATCGCAGCAGCAATTAAGCTGATTATTGATTCTACTGGTATTTTCTAATACTATCTTGTCTCGTCTGGACAGAAAATTACTTCAGAACTTGATCCTGCTTCGTCTGACATCAAGTAGTTAATCGTGTTTACAATATTCTCGTTGTTTGGTTCCTTTCCATCTACAGTTCCAGGTAAAATTAAGAATACTCTAACGTTTGATTTTAGTACATCACTCAACTCCTGATTGATAGTAGTCACAAACGGTCTAAGTGCACCTCTGAAAACCTCAACCTTTGCCATTTCATGTCCGCTGATTTTTTTACCAGATGGAAGAGCAGGCCCAATAATCACAATTCTTCCCTTTGCATCTTTGAATTTTCTTGGGTCATCAGAGCCACCAGGGACAAAAGCACTGATAGCTTTTTGTGTTACCGCGGCTGGTACATTGATGAATTGATCAACCAATTTGTTCCATTCACCTCTGGATAGCTCAGTTAATTTAGAAAAATTAGGAATATTGCCGGTGAAATAAATAAATAAATCAATACCCTTGCCCTCTGACGCCGTAATATGCCCACCTTTCTCATTTATCATTGATGTAATACTGTCTATTCTTGGATCATCACCAGTAATGTAAACAGGTTTTCCATCCAAGTTATTTTTCTCAAGTTTAGGAACAGATGATGCAATATGTGGTTTAACTGGATAGAAGACTCTATCACCAGGAATTATTTTTCCATTAAGAATTTTTGACAGTTCGTCATCTGCAAGAGTTAGAACCATTATGGCTACCTGTTCCTGAGATAAAAATTGTTGATCAGGAATCATTGTTGAGGTATTCTTTTGAATTTTTTCTGCAATGGTTTTGACTTTATCTAGCAGATTGGTAAGTGTAGTTTCCTGCTTGCCCAACTTTTGTGCAGCTGATTTTATTCCAGCCTTTATAGTTTCATCATCTTCTCCTAGCAATCCTACAATTTCATTATTTGCGGCTTCAACTTCTTTTGGTGAAAGTTCTTCAAATCCGCTTACACGTAGAAATTCTG
>DTTB01000141.1 GCA_012964965.1 Candidatus Nitrosopelagicus sp. | reverse complement strand
TGCCAGAACCACCAACTGCATCATCGGAAAATTTTTCAAAAGAAAAAGAAGCTATAATTTAGATTTTTTCTTACTAATCTGAATAAGTAATTTTTTAATTCGAGAAATTGTTGGATAACTATAACCTCTTCTACGATAACTAGCAATCATCATTTTCCAGTTTTTTAATCTCCACTGAGCCTGTTCTACAGTAACGGAATGAATTTCCTTTTGTAAAATACTTTTCCTACCAACTTTTAGTACACCAGCATCTTTAGCAACCCACCGATTATTTGCAAATTTTAAACCAAATAATATTTCAGATAGTGGAATTTCCTTGAAGTAATTTTTTAGTTTTTTAATCTGAAGATCAGTAGGTGTTTCAGAAAATTTCAAATTAATTTCAAATTCATCCATAATAAATAATCAATATTATTTATTAAAAAGTGTTAAATCATAAATTTACGGTCTAATATCAAATCAGTACTAATTCAACAATCTAACCTAAGAGGACCATTACAAATTATATTAATAACAGTTGGAATAAAAAATGCAGATATAAAAACAGCAAGTAAGATAACAACAATTTTTTGAATAACTCGCATAAAAAATTTATAATATGACTAAACCAATATTTGTTTCTATTATTAATTCAACTAGGTAATTTTCATTATAGTATGTTATTCTAGCATCGAAAGATGAATAATTTTCAATCGATTTAAGCATTGCAACATGGTAATTCACCATGTTCTTCCTTATAATCTTCTAAAAGCTGTCTTGCTCGTTCTTTTGGATTTTCAATAAATAATCTTTGATATGTATGAGTTTTTTGTTTACATTCATCATGCCCAAAGTCTGTATCAACATACTTTTCAAATTCTTTCTGAAGACTATCACTTTCCCCAATGTATAACGCATTTAGCTTTTTATCATAAAGAACATAAACTCCAGGCTTATTTTTTACAAATCTTGCACTTTCAAGCCACAGGAGAATCTTTCCTTCAAGGATTTCCATGTTCATTTTTATTCACATTAATAATATTAAGATAAAGATAGAAAAGTGAAAATATGAACAGGAAATAATCGATCAGTTACCATTTTTGTTAGAATGTTAAACAAGTTTACTCATGAAATTGTTTGTTGAATTAACATTTTCCGGTAAAGTGCTAAACTTAAATTAAACTTTCTAAGTTTCTGAATTAAATTGATGCCAGCACAACAAGGTTATGATCGGGCAATTACTGTTTTTTCACCAGATGGAAGATTGTACCAAGTTGAATATGCTATTGAAACAGTAAAAAGAGGAACCATCGCTCTTGGTATTAAAACAAAATATGGCATTATATTTGCAGCAGACGAAAGACCAAGAAAATTGCAGATTGTTGATGAACCACAAAAATTATTCAAGATTGATCAACATATTGGGATTGCGGCAGCAGGTTATATTCCAGATGCACGTAGCCAAGTAGATGATGCAAGATTTTTTTCACAGAGTAGTAAGATAGTTTATGATGAATCTGTAAGTGTTGAAACTGTTACAAAACATATAGCTGATCAATGTCAGCAATATACTCAATATGCTGGAGCTAGACCAATTGGTGTA
>DTTB01000140.1 GCA_012964965.1 Candidatus Nitrosopelagicus sp. | reverse complement strand
CCTCTGCCAACTGTGCCGTGGGCGGATAACTTTTGTTAATCGATTCATCAAACCGCGAACAATCTCCAATTGCAAATACACCTAAAAAATTTGGTATCTCTAAAAATTCGTTAACAATTACTTGTCCCTTCATTGTTTTGAATACAGATTTCTTAATAATTTCTACCGGAGTAACACCGGCAGCCCAAAGAAGTGTATATGATGGAATGATTGTTTTTGATTTAATGGTAGACGTTGATTTTGCTGATTTTTTAACAATTACATTTTTCCCGTCAAAGTCTGAAACAATTGTATCAAGTAATATTTTAATTCCATTTTTTTCTAATTTGCTGTGCGCAAACTCTACTAATTTTTTATTAAATCCGGGTAAGATACTAGAAAGTGCTTCAATAATTATTACATTGATATCTTCCCTTTTGATATTATGATAATAATTTAATGCATCGTATAGAAAATCATTAATCTCTCCTGCTGTCTCTACTCCTGCAAATCCTCCGCCAACTATAACAAAAGTTAGTAGGCGTCGTTTAAGTTCCTCGCGGGTTTCATTTTCTGCCTGCTCCAGCATATCAATTAACCTGTTCCTTAATGATAAGGCATCAGCAAGTGTCTTCATAGTGAAAGAGTATTTTTCAACATTCTGTAATCCAAAAAAATTGGTTTCGCTTCCCAATGCGATAACCAAATAATCGTAATGTATACGCACACCTCTTTTTTCAGGTGTGCCCTCCAAAGTCACATGTTTGTTTACTGGATCAATGTCTCTAATGACTGATTCATATATTCTGGATTTCTTACACAACGTTCTAAGTGGCACCACAATATGTCTTGGAGTAATTATTCCAGAAGCAACCTGTGGTAACATAGGTGTAAAAAGCAGAAAATTATCATCACTTACTAATGTAATTTCAATCTCATCCCTGTTTTGAAAATACTTCTCTAACTTCTTAGTACAATCAACTCCGGCGAACCCGCCGCCTAAAATTAAAATTCGTTTTTTAGGTTCCATCATTTTGTGTCAAAAAGTACGTAATATTATGATTTGAATTGTTTATTTTAAAATCATTATGAGTATTATTCAATACCAAGATTTTTTTTCAAAAGGGTTAATGTTAATTCTGGGTCTGCCTTTCCGTGTGTTTTTTGCATAACTTTTCCTACCAAAAAGTTAACTATATCAGGATTTTGTTTTGCGTCTTCTACTGCTTTTACTTCTTCGTCTAAGACTTCTGCTATAATGTCAGATAATGTAGCTTCATCTGAAACGTGACCCAAATCAAGATCCTCAATTATCTCTGATAATTGTTTTCCATTTTTTATAACCTCATCCAGAGCTAATTTTGCAGAGGCTCTGGTAATCTTATTTGATTTGATGTATTCAACTAAATCTGAAATATGATCTCCTTCTAGTTTTGACATTTCACGCTTTTCACGTGTATCAAGCAATCCCATAATATCTGTAGTAATCATATTTGCGATATCCTTTGCATTAGTTTCGTTGTTTGCCTTTTCAAAAAGTTCAGAAAAGTACCTGTCTGAAGATAAGATGTCTGCAACCTGTGATGTAATACCGTATTTTGAAACGT
>DTTB01000139.1 GCA_012964965.1 Candidatus Nitrosopelagicus sp. | reverse complement strand
CGAGTTTTCAAATTAGACAATTCGAACGAATAACCTTATTCTTTCTTTTCTTTAGATTCTTTTTCCTTATCGAGAAAAAATTCCGGTACATCTTTTGATTTGGTATTTTCTTCACCAATTTTCTCGGTTTTTTCCTCTTTCACAGAATTATTAACATCCTTTTTGAGCTGTTTAAACAGATCATCAACATTAAATTTTTTCTTCTCATTTGTCAAGTCTTGAGATTTAATATACTCTTCATCATTTGATAATTCAGCTATTTTGCTTGATTCGGTTAGAAATTCATCGACAGTACTAGTTTCAGATTCTTTTTTCTTTTTACCTTTCGAAATTTGTCTAATTATCATGATTCCAATAATTACAGCAATTATGATATAGTTTATTGGCGGCTGTAAAATTTTTGTAATAAATCCTACCTGTGGAATTACATAAGCAACAGTTCCCAGATAATTCTCTTTAGTTATGGGATAATCGGTTCCTGGTATAGAATCCTGATTATTATCACCTTTTGTTCTCAATACTTTTGGGTCATCACCAACTTTAGCAACTACTCTGTGCACAATTACTTTAGCCTCATCTTTTGGTCTATCAAACACAATAACATCTCCAATGGTAACATCATCAAACTGTGCGTGCCCAGTAACCACTATAATGTCGTACATAGCTAATTGTGGATACATACTTCCACTGGAAACAACATAGAATGGAGTCGATGTACCAAAATAAGCCTGAAGACCAATCCAAATTATAGCGATAGAGATAGCTACAATTACTGCATCCCTAACTACTCCCTTAATTGAAGCCAAGTTACGTTTTTTCCTTTGTGATGATTAGATAAATCTTACTTAATTTTATTAAATTTTAGTACCACAACTTTGACAGAATTTTGAATTCAGTTTATTATCAAAATTACAGCTTGGACATCTCAATCCTTGCTGTGTCGGTGTGTCACTTGTAGTAGCGGAAGAATCTCCAAGTAAAATAATTTCACCAACCTTTTTTATTTTCTGCCAATTAATACTGATATCGTTGCCTTCATTATCTGAGATTACTAAAATTACCTGATTGTTAGAATCTACACCTACCTGCTTGGCTATTCCTATTTGCTTAGCATTTTCATCGAACACAGACATGCCAGAAATCGCACTAAATGTTGAAGCAATAGGCTCAGTTTCTTCAGAATCATCAAACGCATGGTATTGGTCATCATATTTTCTTTCTGTGTCACTCATCGATTCCTCAATAATTTCTGATTTTGTTTCAAGTGGTTTTGCATTACCAACATCACTCAATTGATCTGTTTTCTGAAATTCTCTATATTCAGCAATCGTAGAACCACACGTTGTGCAAAGATACTGTCCCCTCTCAGCAAGAATTAAATTTTCAGCCACTTCTTCGTTAGGATTCTCATACTCAATTTTTGGACCTCCATCATATTCCTTGTCACATGTATTACACGAATATTTTTTAATTTTTTCTGCATCCAATCTTCCAATTGGGGCTAAAAATAGATCTGGACCGCCAAGGTTTCCTTTTCCCTGTTGTTCATCCGTTACTAGTGCTAGTACATATCCACCAGAACCCCTTAATTTTTTTATTTGGAAATTATCACTCATGTATGAAGATAATAAAAATATCACTTAAGTATATTTCATTTGTAATTAAGATTTAACGAAAGGTTACAATTTTTTATACTAACATATTTAGGGACGATTTTTTGTTTTATGCTTATGGCAATAACCAAAGTTTCAGACACAAAAACCTGGGAAACCGATGTAATTGGTTCCCCAATACCTGTTTTCGTTGATTTTTGGGCTGAGTGGTGTGGACCATGTAGAATGGTGGGACCTGTTGTCGAAGAGCTATCTGGTGATTTTGATGGTAAAGTTAAATTTGTTAAAGTTAATGTTGACGAGGCTAATGAGCTAGCATCAAAATACAATGTTTTCAGTATACCAACTTTGATGATATTCAACAAAGGCGAAGTAGTTGCTCAACAAGTAGGCGCAGCATCAAAGGACACATACAAAAACATGATTGATAGGGCACTGGGAAGCCTCTAGTCTCAAATTATTTTAATTATAGAACCTAAACTAATTATAATTGTAATGAATTATTAAATTTTATGTCCCTAGGAGAAGTTGATACACTAAACCTTTTGACAGAAAAGCTGGATAAACTATTCAACGATTCTCAAGAATATTATGAGACATTTCTTGACACCAACAACTTGTATAAGCAGGATAAATTAACTGACAAGGAATTTTTCCAAAAATTGGGCGATTACGTTGTTGCATATTCCGCATTAGAATTTCTATCAATCAAAGTAATTTTTGAAATGAAAAAAACAATTGATAAAATAGCAGGAGGTTCAGCTCCAGGCGGCACACAATCACCAGGTCTTATGCCAGGTATGGGCTCACCTGGAACGATGGCCGGTGGTATGGGTATGCCGCAAGGATCACGTGCTGGTACTGCGCAAAACCCAGTTGGTGCACCACCATCTATTGTTGGTGAAGGATTTAATCAACCAGGAACATTACCATCACCTGATTCATCACTAGTCTCAAAACCATCTAACACTACAAAATGTACATCATGCGGTTCTGATCTGCGACCAAACGCGAAGTTCTGTACCAATTGTGGATCTAAAACTTAATTTTTGGAATTATTGTTCAATTATTCTTGAACAGCACCACATTCGGTGCAAAATCTTGCGGAGACAGAAATTTTCTGACCACATTCTGAGCAAAATTTAGTTTCGTTTCCAGAATCTGTGTTTGCGCTACCATAAAGTGAAGAGGCTAATAATGCACCTGATGGCTCATATTTTTCATCATCGATAACTTGGGCTGGCGCAAAATCTTTCTCCTCGATAAATGTCATTAGTCTTGGCACTGTTTCCTCTTTGTTTTTTGGATCAGGAACTAGGTCGCCTAACCAAAATGAGAATCGCTTAAGCGTTAGGTCAGGAGTTGAAAATGTCAAAGTGTGACTTGACATGTATTGCTCTGCAGCTTCTTTTCCATTGAAAACTTTCATGTAATATTATTTCCAGATTTATGTATAATGCTTTCTAGTAGATGGACTGGGAGGGAATTGAACCCTCGACATCCGCGTTGCGAACGCGGCATTATACCACTAAACCACCAGCCCTCCACATTCCATAATAAAATCACTTTTTATTCATTTGCTCAACTACAAATACTGGATTTTTACAGTAACATTAGATGACGTTTGACACCGTGATCATCGGATCACATGTAGTGCTGCCCACGGGAATTGTTGATAAAAATATTGTTTTAGACGATGGTAAAATTATCACTTTAACAAACGAAATTCCTTCATGTGATCTAAAAATTAATGCAGATGGACTTTTAGCCATTCCAGGTGTTATTGATCCACATGTACACTATGGAGTTTATTCTCCCATAGAGAAAGCAGCCGTATCTGAATCACATGCAGCTGCTATAGGGGGAGTTACAACCATGATGAGAATGCTCCGTCTGGGCGATTCGTATAAAAAATCATTACTGTCACAGTTAGACGCAAGTTCTAAATCTCATTATGTGGATTATGCCATTCACGCATCTATTTTTAACAACCAGCAAGTTGATGAGATGGAATACTGCGTAGAAAATGGAATCACTTCTTTCAAGTTATACATGAATTTGGGAGGAGATGTAGGTCATGTATATATGGATATGCAGCCTGGAAAAAATCTTTTACAGGAACAGCATGTTGAAGTAAACTCTGAAATTGTTCAAAGAGTTGTTGAAAAAGCAGCTTCCCTTAGATGTCCTCTTGTAGTCCATGCGGAAGATTATGTTGAGTGTGCATGCGGAATAAAAAAAGCTAAGGAGAAAAACCTAGATGGACTTCCTGCGTGGTCTAAAAGCCGACCTACCGAGTCAGAATCAAAGTCGATCAAAACAATTTCAAAATTTGCTAGAGATTCTAACTGTGTTTTGTATTTTGCTCATATTGGTTCTCGGCGTGCATTGGAACAAATCAATGAAGAGAAAAAAAATGGAACAAAAATCCTTACTGAGACATGCCCTCATTATTTGACGCTATCCCATGAAAAGCAAGAGGGGTATCTTGCTAAAGTAATGCCACCTGTAAGAAGTAAAGAGGATGTTTCATTTGTATGGAATACAATTAACCAAAACCAAATCGATACAATTGCGACAGATCACGTAGCAAATCAATTAAAGCTTAAGCTAGGCGGAAATACTGTTTGGGATGCACTCGCGGGATTTCCTAGCATTGGAGTATCTTTATCATTGTTACTTAGTGAGGGTGTCAACAAAAACAGGATAACAATTTCTCAATTAACAAATCTCACTAGTCTAAACGCTGCTAAAATATTTGGGATGTATCCTGCAAAAGGCTCACTTGAGCCTAATTCAGATGCAGATGTTACTTTAGTTGATCTAAAGAAAGAACATAAAGCAACAAGCGAATTATTTGGCGGTTTTTCTGATTATACTGTTTACCAAGATTGGAAATTGAAGGGTTGGCCAGTTAAAACCATTGTTCGTGGCGAAATAGTGTCGGAAGATTTTCAAGTTGTAGGAAAACAGGGTTACGGCAAATTGGTACCTAGAAAAACAATGTCTACTTGATTACATCAAATTTTCCATTTGATTTAGCCTTGTAAATGATGTCTGGTTTTCTGGTAAAAATACCCACCTCTAAAACTCCAGAAATTTTCTTAATACTTTCCTGTAATAATTTTGGTTTTTTTATTATACCAAAATTACAATCAAGAATAATGTTTCCATTTTCTGTAACAAATGGGTATCCTCTATCAAATGTTCTAATGCTTGGCTTACCACCGATTTTTGAAATAGCTTTGGTAACCGTATTTCTAGCTAAAGGATGAACTTCAACCGGAACATCTCTTTTGAAATTTGTAACAAATTTTGAAGCATCTGCCATTATGACAACTTTTTTTGCAGTACTAATGAGAATATTTTCTCTTAATAATGCACCACCGCCACCCTTTATCAAATTTTTTGCCTTGTCAATCTGATCAGCTCCATCAAAGACAATATCAATTTTATCTAGAATAGTATCCATAAGATGTAATTTTCCTTTTTCCGCTTCTAATTTTATTTGCAAAGAAGTTGGGATGCATCTTATATTGAGTTTCTTTTTTTTCACAAACAAGGATAGAGATTTTACAAACGCAGTTGCAGCTCTCCCACTACCTAATCCTATTATCTGATGATTTTTTACAAGTTTTATTGCATCTTCAGATAATGCCTTAATGGCATCATCATATGTCAATTATTCTACCTCTGCCTGACTTAGATTAGATAGTGCTTTTTCTATATCACCGACAACCTTTGACATATCATCATCATTTTCCACATTATTATTATCTAATATTACATCGTCTGTATTAGTTTCCTGTTCCAATTTTTTTTCTTCAAAACCTGAAACAGATGTATCTTTTTCTTCATCACTAGGTTTTTTTACATATGAATCAGTATGCACTGAGCAGTGCTTATTCGAAAACTTTGGATTTTCACAATTAGGATGTTCACAAATGTTTGGCTGGACAACTTTTACCTCATCAGCATTATCTAGCGTTTTAACTATTTTTTGGTTAGTTACAGGTTCTATCTCTTCTATTTTTGTTTCTGTGTGGTTTAGTTTACGTCTGAAAAATTCTGGAATTTTACTTGGTATCTGAGTTAGAGTAATAATCTCAAGAGTGTTGGATTTGCTTTGAAGGATAGAATTTTGTGGGTGTGTAGATTTTGTTCTGCTTTTTTTAGATAACATCTTGGCTAATTTTTGCCTTGGTTTTTCTGTCTCTTTATTAGATGGGTTGATTTGTGATGATATTTCTTGTAACTTTTCATCCATCCTAGATAGTTTTTGGTCCATAGCTGCAAATGTTCCTTCATCTAAAGGATTCATGTCTGTATGTTTCATGGAATTGCCTAATTTTTCTATCTGCGCAATAACTACACCAAGCTGGTGCTGATATCTTATTAGCAGTTTATCACGTTGGATTTTAGTTAGCTGAGAATCCTGTTGATATACCCTGAAAATTGTTTTTGTGAGTATATCTCGTTCCATAATTAACGAGTTTATCTCGGTTTTCGTCCCATAATCAATTTCTTGCATTTATGTATACCATTTGATCCAAGAATATTTTCTGATTTTGGAGTCTGGAAACCCACAACTAGCACAGGTATGGTGCCGTTTATGAAACGAGTTTTTACCACACCGTCTACATCTGATGTGTACTTTCTTTCTAGTAAAGCCACCCATCGATGTTGTGCCTTTTACCATGGTATTGTCACCTATGTTGGAGGTGGAGATATCATGACTACGTTATCTCCTCTCACCACAATGGATCCAAGACTCTTAGAATCGCCCTCAGAAGGGATCTCTTCTGATTGGTCGAGTAGCAGGTTCATGTGCTGGTCAAATCCCAAGAGGTTACCCCTAATGGTCTTGTTTCCTTTCAGCTTGATCAGTACTAT
>DTTB01000138.1 GCA_012964965.1 Candidatus Nitrosopelagicus sp. | reverse complement strand
AATGGTTTATCAACAAAATTATTTTTGAATGCCTTTTGAATAACTTGGTCTTGTGCTTCTAACGTTTCATAAAATTTGATAAACACGTCTCTAATCCTAACTATTTCCATATCGTATAGTTTCATGTCATCAACCTGAGAATCACCTTGTTTTACTGGTAATCCCCATGCAAAATGATCTTCGTGATACACATTAGCACCAGTTGTGACTATCCAATCTACAAAACCTCTTTCAATTAGAGTCTTAAAAATTCCACCAAAACCAACTGGAGTCAAAGCTCCAGAAGCTGTTAAACAGATTGTTGCATCTTCTTTTATCATTTTTGCATAAACCTTTGCAGCCTCACCGAGTTTTCTCCCGTTAAATCCTGACTCTGAATAAATCTTAACCAAGTCTTCTATCGACATATTAGGGTCAAGTTTGATATGCGGAATATCATTGCCTTTAAAATGATGATGATCCATTACATGAAGTTGAATATTGGTGAATAAACCTGTTTTGGCACAATCATTTAAAAAAATCTAAATTCAAAACAGGTTAAGAACCAATATGAAGTATATCGATATTGCAGACTCGAATAGGGTAGACCGTTCTCCTGATAAAATTATTCAAGTACTTTCTGATGGAACCACTGTTGAGAAAGGCTACAAAATAAAAAATATACAATTACGATTATACACTGAAAAAAATGATGAAAAACTAGGACTGTATTCTCTAATTACATCATTGGTTGAAACTGACAAAGGATCCGTGGAAATGATTTATGATGAAGGATTTCGTGGTAATAATGCATTAGAAAAATCTAGCAAATTTTTGACTGAGAGTTTGGGAATTTCTGGTTTAATACTTCGTTCCTTAATATTTTTAGATGGAAAATGACAAACACTTCATATCATCAAAAACTATCTTCAGATGACAAAAAGCCAATTTGTTCACTGTGTAACGAAGAGTCACTTTACTATTGTACAATGAATGATGAATATTACTGCGTTAAACATGTTTTAGGTCATGATGAAAACGAATAACTACTATATTTTTTAAAAGCCCATTACCTGATTTATCTATGGAAGAAGCTGAACATAATTCAAGAATTGAAAAAATTGCTGAAATGATTTTGTCTGACAATATTTCTCTTGACGAACAAGAACAAAATAAACTAAAAAAATATCATGATTTTGCAAAGCAAAATTATGGGCTTGAGCAGGATGCTGCATCTGAACTAGTTAATGAGGCATTTTTATATCTAAAATTAAAACAGGCACCAGATATCGACCCATTGACCAAAGGTGATGAATTTGGCGCTGGATTTAGTTAATGATGAACATTATCAAATTGATAACACTTAATTCAATAATTCAATCTGTGTGAAATTATGCGTATTTTACAATTACATTGTGACAGTATAGAATATACACCAACAAAGAAGGAAATAAAATCTGCAGAGGAAATAGAACCTAAAAAAACTCGTATAGAAGAAGTTGTAGTATGTTTTACTGCAGTTGAGGAAAACGATGATTCAGATGTTGCAAAAAATGCAATTGCTGATATCCAAAAATCAATGAAACAAATTGGTTGCAATAAATTACTGCTTTATCCATATGC
>DTTB01000137.1 GCA_012964965.1 Candidatus Nitrosopelagicus sp. | reverse complement strand
ATATTGCCTCCCTAAATGTAATTGCACCCCAATTCTCCATTGCGCCTGCGGCAAAATCAGGTATGGCTATCATGTCAAGTTTTGGAAGTGGGTACTTTATTCCAAAATATTTTTCATACTCACCAAGAAACTTCTTGGTTAAGTCAAGTGAAAGTTTACCATGATTTTTGGCATTGAACTTTGTTCCCTTTGTACTAACAATTCTGATTTTGATATTTCGTAACTTTCCATGTAAATATTCAAATTCACCAACACCAAGATACAGAAGATATGTTGACATTATTGGTGTACGACCAAACTTATAGAGGATCTTTGAGCCTACATTTTTTTTGGATATTACAGACATATTTGAAATTGCGTCATGGTGTCTATCAACTAGTAATGAAACATCAAATGTAGCCTTTACTGCTGGCTCGTCCCAACATGGAAATGCCCTCCTGGCATCTGCAGCCTCAAACTGTGTTGTTGCAAGATACTTTGTTTTTCCCCTATTATCCTTATACTGACTTTTGTAAAATCCCAAAAGCCTGTCATTTAAAACCCCAGTAAACTTAATGCAAAGTTTTGCCTTCCCTTTTATTTTTTTTGTAAGCTTTACTGTCAGCCTCTCGTTTTTTTTATTTAGAGATGCTTTTGCTGTGATAATTTTTGTTCCCTGCTCTACATGACATTTTTTTATTTTCAACTCCGCCGCGTCTAGTATAATTGAATTTGTGGCTCTTGGTAAGTTGATAGTAATAATTTCCATACCATTAAACGTAAAATTATCAAATAATGGCTCGAACTTCAGTTTATAGTTAATAGGAATTGTATTTGCCATATTCGTTTATTGATTTTGTATAATCATTTATGTTTATATCAGTATGAATTTTCTATTCTTTATGAATGACAGAGTGGTAGCTGGCATTGCAATAGTAATATTATCAATAATTGGAATCTATGTAGCTCAAACTGACTTTTTTGGAGAAATTACAATAACACCTTAAGCATCAGCTGATAATATAGAAAAATATAATGAGTTATTGAGACTCTCATAACTCATGTATGAATGTGGTCCCAATGATAGGCAAGAACTTGAAATCATACAGAATCTAATCCTGGATAGGCTTCATTATCTAAGAGAAAAGAAAGCTGACATTACCACTGATGGTGTATTACTTGATTATTACAGTCTTAATGATGAGATTATAGGCTGTATTCTTAATGATCATACGTTTAGCCCAATTATACTTACAATAATTGTAATTATTGGTGCATTTATTTCATATAGATTTTGGAGGCTAAAGAAAAAAAGATTCAAAAGATTTTAAGGTAAATATGTGGTTATAAAATCATGAAACAAAAAACTGCATCTCGCAAGATCAAAATTCTGGTTGCTAAACTAGGTTTGGACGGTCATGATAGAGGCGCCCTTGTATTGTGTCGAGGATTCAGGGATGCTGGTATGGAAGTAATTTATTCTGGCCTCTTTGCCACACCTGACAGAGTAGCACAGATCGCCGAGGATGAAGATGTTGATGCAGTTGCACTTAGCCTATTAAACGGAGCGCATGGAACACTGTTTCCCAGAGTTGTTAAGGAATTAAGGAAGAAAGGAATCAACGATGTGCTTGTGGTAGGAGGTGGAACAATTCCAGAGGAAGACAAGAAACCACTTGAAAAGTCTGGCGTTACTGGAAACTTTGGTCCTGGAACGTCACTAGATGATGTCATTAGCCATATTAGAAAGGGTGTTTCTAAACTGAGAAAATTATAATCATTCTGTAGAATCAGGCCACATCATTTTTCGCATTTGCTTTCCAACCCGTTCTATTTGATGTGAGTCTAGCTGTTTCATGTACTTATCAAATGCATTTTTGCCACTTTTTTCATATTCACTCAGCCATTCCTTGTTGAATGTTCCATCTTGGATTTCTTGCAGAATCTTTTTCATTTGTTCTTTAGTCTGATTGTTCATCACCATCGGACCACGGGTAAGACCACCGTATCTTGCAGTTTCGCTTACACGCCTCCACATGCCGTTGATTCCGTACTTCTGAATCATGTCTACAATTAGTTTCAGCTCGTGTAAAACCTCAAAGTATGCAATTTCTGGCTGGTATCCTGCCTCAACTAGTGTCTCAAATGCATTTACAACCATAGATGCGGAACCACCACAAAGATCAGCCTGTTCGCCAAACCAGTCAGTCTCAACCTCCTCCTTGAATGTGGTCTTGATTAATCCTGCACGTGCACTACCAATTCCTTTAGCAATTCCAAGCGTTCTATCCCAAGCAGTTCCAGTCTTGTCCTGTTCCACTGCAACAATTGATGGTGTTCCAAAATTATCAAGATATGTTTCTCTTACCTTGGAGCCTGGACCTTTTGGCGCAACCATGATAATATCAATATTATCAGGCGCCCTTATCCATCCCCAGTAAATTGCAGCAGCATGTGAAAATGCCAATGCGTTTCCATCAGAAAGATTTGGTTCTATCTCATCCTTGTAAACTTTTGACTGAACCATATCAGGAATCAATACATAGATAATGTCACCCTTTTTGCAAGCCTCGACTACAGACATCACTTCATGCCCATCGTTCTTTGCCTTGTTCCAGCTAGAACCACCCTCTTTCAGTCCAACAATAACTTTGAGACCTGAATCTTTAAGATTATTTGCCTGTGCGTCACCCTGAATTCCATATCCAATAATTGCAATTGTCTGGTCTTTGATTGGGTCTAAGCTAATATCAGAATCTTTCCAAGTCTTTACCATTGAAAAAATTCAAGATTCTACACATATAATCTATATCGTAATTTCCTTGTTGCATTTAACACATCTGACCCTAACACCCTCGGAATCAAGACGCTCAAATTTTTTGGAGCCACAATTTGTACAGATTGGACAGGCACGTGCTTGCTTCATAAATCATATTAATACAAATAGAATTTGAAGTTAATTGATTTTGCCGCTGCCAATTACCCTTACGGTGGTTGATTCGGGCTTTACCAAAAGGCAGATCTCGTTTTTCCTACAAACTATTGGCTTGTCCAGCGTTAACTTGACGGGTGAAATGGATGAAAACTTTGCCGATTTTATTTGCAATCCGACACTAACAAGACACATTTGATTCTCGGAAATTTCTCCTTTGTAGAACGGTGATTGTTTGAAATCAATCTCAATCTCAGTTTTAACTTCCAGAGATTCGTCAGAAGTAATGATATCACCTCTTCCAACTTCATTAGGCTTTATTCCCTTTAACGATAGCCCAACTCTCGCTGGACAAACTGCATGTTTTACATCATCATCATGCATCTGAATTGATTTTACCATGACATCAACTCCAGATGGCAAATGCTTTAGATTATCATACTGATTTACCGTCCCCTGCAATACTTTGCCCAAAACCACTGTACCAACACCTTTTACATCAAAACAATGGTCAACAACAATCTGTACCGAGCCATCATTCAAAATCGGCGGAAGTTTTGTTAATTCCTCCTTGATGTCTGGTGAATTTATCTTCTTATAATTCTGTAACACAGTTCCCTTAATCATAGAATTCAAACGGTTTTCATCAACCTCATAAGAATGGCTTAGGATACCGTCTTTTTTCTTAAGCATGTCAAGAGCAAGAATTTGCTCACCAGTATACCTATCAAGTGATGCAACATAGAAAATGACATACTCTGAAATGTTTATAGCCTGTAGCAACGGCTGGATTTTTTCTGGAAATCCATTTGGAACAACCCATGTACTGATGATGTCTGACTCTTTCCGATCATAAACCGTAAGATCAGTAACTGTTCCTTTTTTGCCAAAATCATTTGCAATTGTTTGTTCACCAAGAACAACAAAGTTTATTGATCTCATGGAAACGACCTAAGTACTGCTGCATAGCTAGCAAACCGGTGATTTTTCGGTTTTACCATAGTTTGAGAATATTTTGATATTGTTTTTCCATGTGCACCCTTATATCCAATTGGAGTATCTACCCAATTCCAGTAATCAGCAACGCGAAGAACTTCATCATGCGGACTGTAATAATTTCTTATCTTTGTGGAAACAATTTTTTGTGCATACGAAGCGTTTTTTACACTTAACGCGTCGCTGGGAATAGAACCGCCAAAAAGATAAACAGCCTCGATAATCCCCTTGTTTTTGGTACTTTTTGCAAGATTTTTTATCGTACTTAGAATTACGTGTGCACCAAGTGAGTGCCCCATGAGTCGAATTTTTGTTTCTGGACTTTTTTGTTTAAAGTCAGTAACAAATTTTGCCAAGTTTCTTCCATTCTTGTTTGCGATGATCACAGCTATATGCAGGGCATGAAGTGCATGTAGAATATACTGTGCACCAGTGGTGTTTGAATCATAACTGTATCCTATGACAGAATTTTTGTAACCAAGATGTGCTAGTTTCCTCTTCGCGATAACAAATTTTGTGAGTGCTCCAGAGGTATTGTTTCTCAGACCATGAATCATTATTGTTATCTCTTTTGTGCCAATTAGCGCATCAAAGATTCGTTTTGGATACAGATGATATGCTTGGTTTTTTATTGTTATTCCAGAATCCAAACTGTAAAATCCCCTGGTTGATATACGAGGAAAAATATTTTTCAATTTAGATGCCAGTCTCAAGCTTCTTCTTTTGTTCCTCTATAACAGACTCTTCTACCTTTTCAAAGAGTGGAAATACTTTCCCAAGCTTGTGACCCTGTTTTATTACGATGTTCGATATTTCGTCAAAGCGTTGTGCTGAGACATCACCATCAATACCCAACTGTGTCCAAATTTTTTGAGATGATTTGGGTAAGAATGGGTAAATAGCCACCGCCAAGCTTCTAACCGCATTTACGGATAGATACACACATGAATTTGTACCTGGACCTTTCTTCCATGGCTCTTTGTGCTGAAAGTACTGGTTAAAATGTGCTGAAAACTGAAGTATTTTTTTTAGTGCTCTATCAAGATGATTCTGCTCCATCAATTTACCCACATCTAAAACAAGTTCCTTGATTTTTTTCTCTGATTCTTTATCCATTTCATCAAGTTCTTCCGGACCAGGAACAACACCATCAAATGCTTTAACGGTAAATCCAAGTGCACGATTAATCAAGTTCCCAAAGTTTCCTATCAATTCAGAGTTAATCTTGGTGGCAAACTCATCCCAATCAAAATTAAGATCATCTTGCGAGTATGGATTTATTGACACGAGATAAAACCTAAGATAATCAGCTGGAAATATCTGTAAAAAATCTTTCAACCCAATATACCAGTTCCTGCTCTTTGAGATTTTTTTTGCCTGCAATGTAAGATGACCTCTGGTAGGAATATAATCCGGAAGCTTGTATTCTTCTCCAATTCCCAGACGCATTGCAGGCAAAAACAGATAGTGATGATAAACAATATCCTTGCCAATAAAGTGGTAAATGTCAGATTCATTCCAAAAAGTTTTTCCATCCTTTCCGTTATCGTTTAGAAATTTTAAAGCAGAAGAAATGTATGCCAAATGGTTATCAAACCAACCATAGAATACCTTTTCACTTACACCATCAATTGGAACAGGAACGCCCCAAGATATGTCACGTGTGATATCCCAATCAATAAGTCCCTCCTTGATCCAGTTTTGCACATATTTTTTTACATCCTTTTGGAGATTTTGATTCCCGTCAAGATACTCTGACAGTTTATCAGAAAAGTTTTTCAGCTTGAAAAAGTAATGTTTTGTTTTTTCCTTAACTGGTGTTTCACCGCAAATTGAACAGTGTGGATTTCCTATCTCCTCTGGGACACGACCGCATTTTTCACATAGATCAGAATATTGCTCTTCTGCTTTGCAATATGGGCACGTACCTACCACATATCTATCCGGCAAAAACTTCTTGTCATTGTTACAGTAAAACTGAATGATCTCCTTTTCATAAATATGACCAGCCTGTTCAAGTTTTCTGAAAACATCCTGGACAAACTTCCTATTCTCAGGTGAGCTTGTCTTGTAAAAGAAATCAAATTCTATGTCAAATGCTGCAAAGTCCTCAGAATCTCGTTTGTTCCAGTATTCAACGTATTCCTCAGGAGTCTTTCCCTCTTTCTCAGACTGTATGAGAATGGGCGTTCCAAAATCATCAGATGCACATATGTAATATGTCTCAACACCCTTTTGTTTTAGAAATCTTGTTGTAACATCCGCAGGAAGATATGTTGATGCTACATGACCAACATGTATTTCGCCGTTTGCATATGGTAATGCACTTGTTATGATTGCCTTTGAGTTCATTTGATATAGATCTTGTAAAGTTTGGTTAAGAAGTTTACCAGCTACCCATGTATTTGATCTGTTCCTTTGTTAGCCTGTCAATCTTGACATTCATGGCCCTAAGAGCATCTATTGCCACCATCCTGTCTATCTCCTTTGGAACAGATACAACCTTTTTTGGTAATTTTTTATGGTTTTTCAAAATATAGAGAATTGAAAGTAGTTGGTTTGAGAATGACTGTGCCATGACTTCTGGTGGATGGCCTTCAGCAGCTGTCAAGTTAGCTATCCTACCCTCCCCGATAAGATAGACTTTTTTGCCATTTTTTAGTACACA
>DTTB01000136.1 GCA_012964965.1 Candidatus Nitrosopelagicus sp. | reverse complement strand
TAGATCTAGCAAAGTTATCTAAGATAAGACACATACATTTCGTGGCTTTTTTTAGTAAATCAATGCGTGTAAACTCGTTTGGAGAATGAATACGTGAAAATACGTACGTAGATCCAATAGCAATTGCTGGTGCCTTCAGAATATTTGTAAATGCATGCATAGGACCAGTTCCAGCACTAGAAATACTCAGAAGATATTTCCCAAATGATCTACGTGCAGCGTCTGTAACATCAGAGACAAACGCATGTTGGGGATTTGTCCTTGCCGCAGCTTCACCATGATATATCTTAATTTCAATATCGCCAAATCCTTTACTTCTTAGATGACGTTTTAATCTCATAGCCTGTTTCTTTGGATTCATTTTAGGTACCAGCCTAAAATCAATTTTTACACGTGCCTCAGCTGGTAGAACAGTTTTTGCACCTTCACCATAATATCCGGAAACTATTCCTGCTATATTGCATGTAGGTTCAGCAACCAGAGATTTTTTAACTTCAAGCCCAGTTTTGTTTCCTAGAAATTTCTTAACACCGTATTCCTTTTTGAACTCTTTCTCATCAAATGGAAATGATTTAAGAATTTTAATATCTGATTTGGCAAGAGGTTGTACTTCCTTATACCAATCCTTGATTAAGATTTTCCCTGATGAATCACGCAGTGTTTTTATGGCTTCAACTAAACGCCAAGCAGGATTTTTGATCAATACAGCAAGGCTCGAATGTGCATCCATCTTTGACTCTCTCAATGATAATTCAACATACAACAAGCCCTTCATTCCAAGATCTATGATTGGTCTGTTTTTACTATCAACGTGTCCAAATTCCCATATCACTCCATCACATGAAAACTTCTTTCGATATTTTTTTAGATATTCTTCAATGTGAGCGCTTCCAGTTTCCTCCTCTCCCTCTATAACAAATTTGACGTTGCATGGAATGTCTCCAGTCACCTTTAGAAATGATGCGACAGCTCTTATCCGTGTGATCAATTCACCCTTATCGTCAGATGATCCTCTTCCATAGATTCTATTTCCCTTTATTTTTCCACTGAACGGATCTTCATCCCAAAGTTCAACCGGTTCAACAGGCTGAACATCATAATGGTTGTAAAACAATAAGGTTTTGTTTGAATTCTTCTTTGATTTCACCTCACCATATACAATTGGTGGATAATCTTTCATGCTCAAGATTTCTGCGTTTATGCCAGATTTTTTTAATGTATTTTTGACAAGATTAGCACATTTTTTTATCCCTTGATTTTTAGCAGAAACACTTGGTTGTTGTATCAAGACACAAAGATCTTTGATAAGCATATTCATGTTTTTGTCAACATGCTGCAGAACTTTTTTAGTACTCATTTTATTTTATCAAATGATTTCATGACACTAGGTAAAACATCTAGTAAATCAGTTGCTGTCATGTGATACCCAAGTTTCTTTTGTATCATCTTACCAGCAAGACCATTAAAGTACGCACTAATTACCGCTGATTCTAATGCATCTCTATTGCGTGCAAGTATTCCAGCTATAATACCTGAAAGAATATCACCTGTCCCACCAACCGTCATTCCAGAAGTATTTGTTGGGTTAAGATATGTTCTTGCACCATTAGAAATTATGTCAGTTGGA
>DTTB01000135.1 GCA_012964965.1 Candidatus Nitrosopelagicus sp. | reverse complement strand
AGATACACAGGAACCACATGAATCTGATGAGATTTATTATATTTTGGATGGAAACGGATTTTTAGAGATAAATAAAAAGTCTTATTCAATAAAAAAAGGACAAATCTATTTTGTAGCAAAAAATACCTCCCACCATTTCTATGGAAATACAAAAAATCTTTCAGTATTATATTTTTTTGGCGGTTCTGATTTCTAGGAAATAATTCTTACTTTTCTTCCAATTATTTTGATTTTCTTTTCTGCGATGAGCCTCACAGCTTCAGGGTAGGCTTTGTGCTCCTTTGCTAATATTCTCTTTGCTAGTGTTTCTTCAGTATCATCATTTTTGATTTGAATCATAGATTGTACAAGAATTGGTCCTGTATCTATTCCATCATCAACAAAATGAACAGTGCAGCCTGAGTATTTTACGCCATAGTCAATTGCTTGTTTTTGTGCATCTAATCCAGGAAATGCGGGTAGAATTGCAGGATGAATATTCAATATACAATTTTTATATTTTTTAATAAATTTTGGACTTAATATTCTCATAAATCCTGCAAGACAAATCAGAGAATTTTTTGACGTGATTCCATACTTACTAAGAATACGTATGATTTTTTGGTCATATTCCCATCTACTTCCTTGAAATCCTTTACTTTCAACAATTTCAGTTTTTGCACCAAGCTTTCTTGCAATTCCTAACCCCTTTGCTGTTGACTTGCTGGAGATAACTACTGTTGGTGTTATTGGAATCTTTTGTTTTTTTATTGCCCTAAGAATTGCTGCCATATTGCTTCCTCTCCCAGAAATTAAAATTGCAAGTTTTAGCAACATGTGTTTTAACCCTGTTCATAAAATAAAGCTATAGATTACCACGGCTTATCGTCGACTAATTTTGGTTCACCATCTATAATTTCAAATCCCATAATATCCAGCGTTTCTTTTGCGGTTGGCGAGTTTCTTTCCAAGATTTGTCTCGCAAGATCAATACGTGATTTCATGTCCATATTCTGGCCAATTTTATATTTCCCTCTCAATGATTCTGGAACGATTTTGATAACCTCAACTTCATTTAGAACATCCATTTCAGGTTTAATCGGTTCATATCCGCCTTCAGGTTGGTATTTTTTTATTAGTCCATTTAGTGCAGTAGTTTTTTCTTCTCTATCTGAAACAATACTACCATTTCCTTTTATTACTACACTGATGTACAAAGTGTCAGCCAAAGAAGCGTCAGTAGGATCTGAAAAATACGATGGCAAAAATTCTAGACTTTTATCAACTTCAAATCCCACTTTTTGGTTTCGTCTAATATTATCAAGTTTTTCACCTCTTATGTGGGAATGCATGTAAATTACATCATTGATAAATACAAAATTCATTGGGATTATTTGTGGATATCCATTCTCATCGATACTTGATATTCTACCAGTTTGTTGAGAGCTTAAGAATTCAATAATTTTTTCTTTTGATTTTATTTCTAATCTTCCAAGTAATTGCATTATATTTTACTTATTTTGCTCTTTGAAATAAGGAATTACGTGAGTAGCAAATTTATCGATCGAGCCAAAGTAGTTTTTACCCCAAAATCTGATTACAAAATGATTTACGCCCGCTTTGACAAATCTCTCAAATATTGGAATTATATCATC
>DTTB01000134.1 GCA_012964965.1 Candidatus Nitrosopelagicus sp. | reverse complement strand
CTGAGGGTCTCTTAGGCCCTGAGATGAATCTGAATGAGCTTCAGCGTGTTTCTAAAATAGGCAGAATCGAAGTGGACATTAACACTACTGAAAATACTTCTAATGGTAGTGTGTTACTTCCAATGAGTACTGATATTGATACATGTGCCTTAATTGCTGCCGCGATAGAAAGCATTGACAAGGTAGGTCCATTTGACTGTAAGTTTAAACTTAATTCGATTGATGACGTTAGAGCATCGAAAAAGGAGGATATTGTAAAAAGAGCAAAGGAGATCAAGCAAAAATGGTCTACTAAATCTGTTAGTGAGGGTGACAACATGCTGAAAGATGTTCATGAGGGTCATTCAGGTAAAATTACTACATATGGACCAAACAAGCTTCCATGCAGTACAGGAGTTTTTGACGCACCATGGATAATTCTTGTTGAAGGCAGAGCGGATATTTTGAATTTATTGAGAGCAGGTTATGATAATGCTTTAGCTATTCAGGGAGCAAAAATTGATGAATCAATTAAGGATTTATGTGCAACTAAAAAGAAAGTGGTGGCATTTTTAGACGGTGATAGGGCTGGAGGATTTATTCTCAAAGAGCTAAAGTCTGTTGTTAATATTGATGTTGAGCTTCAAGCAGATCCAGGAGTTGAAGTGGAAGAACTTACTCCGCAGCGTATTGCAGATATCCTAAAAGACACTTCTGATAATATGAAAAAAGAAACTACGGAACTTGTAGAAGTGAATGAAGACGATAAACCATTAGCAATAGTAGCAGGCAAAATTTATCCAGATCTTAATGAAACGCTAGAAGCTGTAGCACTTGATGCTGATAATAATCAATTATTCAAAGTACCAATAAGTGAACTTGTAGGCAAGTTATCTACACAAACTGGAATAAAGTATTTACTTCTGGATGGAATAATAACTCAGCGACTGTTAGATGGTGCAAAGCAGGCTGGAATTGAATGTGTTATGGGTCATAGAATTACAAATCTGTCAAACCGTGATGGCATTACACTAAAAACATTTACAGAACTTGGCGTTAACTAATCTTTAATGTCTGATCTGAAAATTCAACAGATTCTAACTTTAACCCAGTTATTATCTAAAGGAGCAAGATACAACTTTGTTCATATCACAACATCCTCTCTTGGGAAAAGCATAAAAAAATCTCAACAGGCTGCTTCGATATATCTTTTGGAATTAGAAAACAATGGTTTTATTGAAAGATTAATGGAAGGTAGAAAAATTTCTGTTAAAATCACCCATAAGGGTTATTCTGAACTTGTTAAACTCAATTCAATTTTAAGTTCTAGCTTAGGAGCAACCACCTATAATATGGAATTGAAGGGTTCAGTGGTTTCTGGATTTGGTGAAGGATCTTACTATATGTCATTGAAAGGCTACACCAAGCAATTTAAATCAAAAATTAATTACATTCCTTTTCCAGGTACGTTAAATATTAAATTAAATCAGCAGCGTGATTCACAGGTAGTTCAACAACTTGCTGATCTTGAAGGTATCATGATAGATCCATTTTCTGACGGGAAAAGAACATATGGTTGGGCAAAATGTTTTCATGCTAAACTAAACAATTCTATCAATTGTGAATTAATCCGTCTTGAAAGAACACATCATGACAATTCGGTAATAGAATTAATATCAAAAATGAATTTACGCAAAACTGCTGGTCTGAAAACTGGCTCCAAAGTCAGGATTAAAATTTTAATCCCTACCTCATAGTGAACTACAGATCATGAATATCCTTTCCATATTTTCGTTCGATATCTGAGCTTGATAGTTCAGGCACCGGAGATTGCAGTCTTACTATCTCAACATCAAGGTTAATCCGTTTACATCCGTCAGCAATGAATTTATCCTGATGGACTTGATCATACCCTAATACAATGATATTGGGTTTTACCTCCTTCACTGTTTCAAAAATATCCTCTTCATGACCAATCATGGCAATATCAACCATGGATAAGCAGCTAACTAGCTCACGTCTTAATTCTTGATTATGTAACGGCGGTCTTTTTTTCATCTTTTGGGCAGTTTTGTCAGTAGCAATTGCTACCACCAAGACATCGCCTAAAGCTTTTGCAGCATTAAGCGTATGTATATGTCCAGGATGAATTATGTCAAAAACTCCTCCAGCTAACACAATTTTTTTTGATGCTGATAATTTTTTTCGATCCATTGTTAGTCACTCAGTATTTTTCTACTTTTTAACGCATCGTTCAATTACATTTTAGGGTCTATGCCTTTTGCCATTCTTAATGCATCAACTAGACCGTCAGCATAACCAATACTCAAAACTGCATTTTCATCCTTTCCCTGTTTGAGAAAATCTTCTGCATCATTAATGTATAGCTCGGCGTTTTGCAATATTTCACAAAACTCTTTTGAATCATTATAAAATGGCTTAATCTCTTCTAATGCTTCTCTAACCAGCGGAACATATTTTTCAATCATTTGGATTGAAACACTCTTAATTCTACTTGAATTATCTAATGGTTTGTCTAAACATTCTGTTAATACACTGATCGCATCTGATTCTGTAAAATGTAGTTTTCCTGTAATGATTATGCTATGTGGTGGTTCGCCAAAGTTAGTTTTAAGTAGATTAGTGAATTTTCCAGATGTGATTTTTTGTGTTTTTAATCCAATCCTAGATACAACAACCGCAAATGTGTTCTCATTTACAACATTTCGTTTTTGTTCCTTTTCAGCATCCAGCAGGCTCAAGATGGCATCCTTGGGATCAAGAAAAAAATTTTCATCCTGATTATATTCTAATAATATTACTGAATGTATTCCCTCTATCAAATTCTTGAAAATTATTTTATATGGTGTTGTTATAGATTTTTTTTCGCTCATTATAGTTACAATTCTTCCAACTTTGTAAAATTGCAACCCTACCTCTCCTATCATTGATGTTATCACAGAGGCAGAATGAGCAGTTTTTGTTTCTATGTTTTCTAGTTTAGCTCTAGTTCTAAGTTCTATGTGTGTTGTAGCTATGTATGGATCCCCGTAAGATAATAAGATTACAGTGGAATTTTTGGCTGCCTTAAGAATTTCTTGTCCATCTTCCACCAACCATCTTTTTGCAATTTTGAAATTCCCATTAACCAGATTTTTAATATCTTCTTCATGCTCTTTGTAAATTGGGCTCGTAAATGATTCTAGATATACCAAATCTGCTTTTTGAATAATTTTTCCAACTTCTTTTGGAATCGAGTCAGGTCCAGATACGCCTAGTCCAACAAACCATAACATTACTTGGTTTTATCGTGTAGTCGCTTTAAATGCTCTATGGTTCTTTTCAGTATTTCTATTCCATGCAGGTACTCATTAATTGAAATTTTTTCGTCAATAGTATGTGCGGCATGTGGATCACCAGGACCAAAAGTTACAACTGGAATTTTTAGCTGATTGCCTATTACATTCATGTCACCGGTTCCAGTTTTTCTTATCAGCATAGGTCTTTTCTTCTCTATATCTAAAATACCTAGAGTAAGTGCTCTTACAAGTGAAGAATTATGGTCCGCTTCAAAAGGCTCGGTTTCATCTATAATAGAATAAAATGCCTCAACTTTTTGTTTTTCTGCAACTTCGTTAACTGCCTTGGAAATTTTTTCTTCGACCATCTGGCAATTCATATCTACTGGTATTCTGACATCTAACGTTGAATTACATTCTTGAGGAGTAACATTATGGCTTAGACCACCTTTTATTTCTGTGACAGTGGCAGTCAATTGCATTCCCTTCTTTTTATGCCCTTGCTCAGATTCTAATGATCTTTTAATTTCACGAGTAAATAATGTTGATTCTTCTATTGCGTTTTTTGCTAGCCAAGGAGCACTTGCATGAGCACTGCTTTTAACATTAATTTTTAGATTAATAGCAATACGTCCCTTGTAAGCAATTGTAACATGGTTTATACCACTTGGTTCACCGAAAATCGCATAATCTACTTTAGGTTTGTTTTTAACCAAACTCTTAATTCCTGTAGCATTCCCTTCTTCATCAACAGCTCCAACAAACATAACTGTACCACTTTTTTCTTGTGCACTCGCAGCAGCAAATAGCATGGCAATAAGAGGACCCTTAGCATCAGATGAACCTCTACCAAAGAGATAATCACCTTCTTTTCTAACCCTAATTCTACCAGGTACTGTATCCATATGCCCACAGAAAAGAATTCGGGGTGAACCAGAACCTTTTGTGGCAATTATATTTCCCACTTCGTCCGTATGTACGTCATTAAAACCCAGATCATCGCATTTGTCTGCAAGAAATTCAGCTAAACCTTTTTCACGAAGTGATGGTGTGTAAATTTTCAAAGCCTTCTCTAAAGTCTTTACTGCAAATCGTTCTGTGAGAGTGAAATGAGATTCCATTTTTACTTTACCAAATTTTTTACATAATTCAACATTTGAGTTGGAATGTCAACACCAGTCACTCTTACGACATTTCTAAATTCAGTTGTATTGTTAATCTCATGAACTACTAATCCCTTGTCGTCACTTTCCATTAGATCAACACCAACAATTTCTCCTTTAACCGTATTTTTAGCTTTTATGCAAACATCCTCCAACTCGTTTGAAACTTCACATGTTTCCGCCGAGCCACCTAAGTGAGTATTTGTTTTCCAATTAACACCATCTGTATTTCTGTAAATTGCAGCAGCTACATTATCACCTATTACTATAGCACGAATGTCTCTTGGCGGTCTTGGTACAAACTCTTCTAGGAAATACATTCGGTATATTGGATGCATAGATTCTCTTGATTCGATAACACCCTCAGCTGAATCTTTGTCGTTCAATTTTGATACCATTCTGCCCCAACTGCCAACAGTCGGCTTGATAATCTTTGGATATCCGTTTTTTTCTAGTGATTCAATAGCTGCCTCTTTTGAAAAGGCAATCACTGCGTCAGGTGTAGGAATTCCCGCTTTCTGTAATAACATATGTGTGAAAAGCTTGTTACCAGCTAGAATTCCCGTGTTTAGACTATTTACTACTCTGGCTCCAAGACCCTCCAGCGCTGCGGTTGAGTGTATATTCCGATAATAACTCACACAACGTTGCAAAACATTCTGAAAGTTCTGTGAATTTTCATTCAAATTGATAAACAGTTTTTTACAATCAACCATCTCTATAGAAATATCGTTCTTTTTTGCAGCTTCAATCAGCAGTTTTTCTTCGAGACGGATTGTATCATAAAGAACAGTGATCGTAGAGGTCACTGCCCCCAGTCCTCTCCGACGGTTTGAGCTGGTTTTAACTCAAATCCACCAGAAGTTTTTGTCAGCTCAAAGCTAGCTCCACATTCTGCACATGTTACAATCTCGCCTTCAACAGCATCCTCAGGGACAGTAATGTTCGCATCACATTCAGGGCAATTGGTCATTTTCTAGATTTCCTCACTTTTTCATCATTAATTATCTTTCTTTCTGTTTTGTCCTCGAGTGGAATCTCGAGAAGGTCACCCATTCTAAGGTTTTTCAAACCTTTAGCAATACTTTTTGCACTCGCAGCATCTTTTTTCAGGCCTAAGACAGTCATAAGGTGTCCTGCACCAGTCTTACCAGCTAGCTCGCCGAATACAATCCTTCGTCTATTCCCAACGTCTCTAGGTGTAATTGGTTCATATGCAGCTGGATTTTTCAAAACCGCAGCAAGATGTGTTCCAGCCTTATGCTTGTAGGCTGAGGAGCCAACAATTGGCTTTGAGTCATATGGTTTTATGTTTGTGTATTGTTCAATCACTCTTGAAAGATCAGCCAACATGTCAAGCCTGAAATCATTTGGTGATTTGTACAAATAGTGAAGTGCCACCGCAGTTTCTGCAAGAGATGGAATTCCTGTTCTTTCACCAATTCCATCAATAGTTGTATGTATTTGATCAACACCAGCATCACATGCAGCAAATGCATTTGCCAATGCAAATCCAATGTCATTATGAACATGTGCATCAAGTGGGACACTAACTTCAGAATGAACCATTTTAACAAAATTATACATACCTAAAGGTCTTAAAATTCCCACAGTATCAGTAAGACTGATTCTGTCCACACCTGCCTCCTCTATTGCCTTGCACACACTGATTAAGAACTGTGGATCTGCCCTGCTTCCATCTTCTACAGTGAATCTAATTTTCAAACCATGTGATTTTGCATACTCGACAGTTTTTATCGCCCTATTCAGCGCTTCATCTCTGGAAATTCTTAACTTATCTTTGAGATGAATATCAGATATTCCAAGATATGCGGCAACCCAAGATGCATCACATTTTAACGAAACGTCAATGTCCTCCTTTAATGCTCTTCCGTGTGCTACAATGTCAGCCTTTAATCCTTGTTTGATGATCGTTTTGGTTGCTTCAGCATGATCAGGAGAAATGATAGGTGATATCTCAATCTGATCAACACCAAAGTAATCAAGCTCCCAGGCAATCTGAATTCTTTGCTTAACCGTGAATGAAACACCTGGATGTTGTTCACCTTCCCTTAGTGTAGAATCTAGGATTCGTATTCTCTTAGGCTCCTTTCCAACGGAGTTGTATTCCATTGCATAATAATTCGGATCATTCATCGCTATATTCGTTAGAATTATAGATTAATATAAAGATAATCGTACTAGAATCGTCTTAATTAGATATTTTTGATACTAAATTAGGCGATGTTTGTTAAAATGATACGATTTTCGATTATGCTATAGTTTTAAGAATTATTACAGTATTTGT
>DTTB01000133.1:9721-24462 GCA_012964965.1 Candidatus Nitrosopelagicus sp. | reverse complement strand
TCCATCAATAGTATTATGGTTGGTAACAAAAAGTACATCAAGTCCCGCTAGATGTGCTTGTTCTAACTGCTGAGGAATTGTGACACTGCAATCATGAATTGGTTCCAGAGAACCCACATGTCCATTAGAAAAAATGTTATGGCAATGCAGTTCTGCTTTTAATGATTTCATAATGTACATTGATTTTAGACGTAATAATTATTTATAATCACCGAAACAGATCGTCATGTTCTGAACGTAATAGTTTCTGAATTTTTGCATCAGAGAGGTTAAAGTTGTAATTTCGTACTATCGCAATTGGACATTTTTCAACTTTTCCCATAACAAGTTCAGATGCCGAGCAAATTTCATCAGCAATTGCTATAGCCGTCACTTGCATGATCTTCCCAAATGTATCTGGCTTACCATTATAATCTAAGACAGGTTCTAGACCAGCAATTCCTATTGCAACGTTTGTCTGACCCAATCTAAACGGTCTTCCAAATGTATCAGAAATTATCACAGCTATATTTTTTCCAGTTTTTTGTTCAATTTTACCTTTCAACAAGTTAGCTGACTGATCAGGATTATCAGGCAGCAGTGTAGCATAACCGTCTTGTACATTGCTTTCATCAATACCAGCATTAGCGCAAACGAATCCATGCTTGGTTTCAACTATAATTATACCATTTTCCATTCTTACAATCCTTTTACTTTCTGAAAGTATCAATTCCACTAATCTTGGATCCTTACCATACGAGCTGGCTATACCATTAGCAAGAAGTGAAGGGTTAACTGATGATAAACTTAGAATGCGACCTTCATTCTTGGAAACTATTTTTTGAGAAAAAACAAGTATATCACCATCGTTAACTTCTGATGATTCTAAGATCAAATCTACAAGGTCGTCATCAGGCTCGATTTCTTTTTGAATTTTTACTGGAATAATTTCTAGTGTCACTCTATTTGTTTTGAACACATATCGTTAAAACATTTAGATTAGTTACACGGATGTCTGTAATTCCAGTTCTAGGTTATAATGTGAGTTAATCAGACCGACAATTTTTGATAGATCCTTTTCATCTAGAGTTACCGTAGCTAAATCCTTCACTAAATCTTGAGCACGAAAAGCTATTCCAAAACCAGTAATATCAAAAAGCTTGATATCATTTGCGCCATCAACTACTGCTATAATATTTTCTTTTTTCTCATCCCATTCTCTGATTTTAATCATAGCTGATTTCGCCTTATCTGCATCAACACTTACAATAACGTCGTCAAGCTTATCATCCTTAAAGACAAGTTCGTTGCTATACACAAAATCAAGACCCAATTCTTTTTTTAATCTGTCAGTGATAATAGTAAAACCACCTGAAACTGCCATTAGTTTCCATCCAGCATCTTTTAGTGCACGGCATGCTTCTTTGGCACCAGTCATTATTGGTAAAGAATTTGCAATTTGAATGCATGTATCATAGTCTATACCGTTAAGAAGTTGAACACGTTCTTTGAGACCGTCCACCCAATCAATCTTTCCTTCTAAACCTTTTTTCGTAATTTCCCAGATTTCTTTTTCCTTATTCACCTTTTCAGCCAAAATAGGAAGGTATTCAGCATCGTATAAAACGCCTTCAACATCAAAAATTGCTAGCAATTATTTTCCAAGTTTCAAACCCATCAATATTAAGCTTAACTAGGAATTATAGATCGCATAGTTACCATTAAATCAGATAATATTTCAGGATATTCGATGTCAGATGAACTTCAGTTCAAATTTGAAGTAGAAATAAAATCCGTAGATAAAAGACAAACATTGTCTAAGGAAGTTAAAGAAGAACTAAAGGAATCAGGTATGATGGATGAAAAAGGTAAATTAAAACTGAAAGGTGTAAGCGCAAAAATGTTAAAAAGAATGAAGACCGAATATGTAGATTGTCCGGTTCTTAAGAAAGAGGTTCAATTCATTCCATGTTTCGTTTGTCCTAACTTTCAAAGTAGGGTGATGGGTAAAGTTTTGTGTAAAGGCGATAGCCTGAATTGACTTTCTTATCATTCCCTAAGGCCATAAAATTAATACAAAAGATTGGAAAAAAATACAATTTAGGATATGGTGCAAGTGAGGCTGCGATAAAGGCTGAGTGGATAAAATTCACAAAGACAAAAAACTTTGAAGCATACAAAAAGATGATCCCTAAACGCCCTGACATTTATTATAAAAAAGAAAACGTGCTGAAAAAATTAAAAGAAATTAAAAAAAGTGTGATTAAGAAAAATATGGCTAAAAAACTAGATGTAAAACGCAAAACGAAGAAGGTCAAACGTAAAACAAAAAAAGCGTTTGGAGGATACTCTATAAATTTTAAAAATAGAAAAGAAACAATAGAGCAAGTGTTTGGTAAAGCTGACATTCCTCCAAGCCTGATGACAAAAAAACTTTGGAATTTTATTAAGGCAAAGGGACTCGGCCACAAGTAATCAAACTAATAAACACTAGAAAAGCTCATTATGCTGATTAATGGTGGAATGTTAATTGAGTAAGGAAGTTGGTATCACTGTTTCAAAAAATGAAGATTTTAGTGAGTGGTATACACAAATAATTATCAAGGCGGAATTAGCAGATTATGCTCCAGTAAAGGGGCTAATTGTACTAAGGCCTGATGGCTATTCTATTTGGGAATCAATCAAAGAGTCACTTGATAAAAAACTTAAAGAAACTGGTCATAGGAACGGCTTTTTGCCCATATTAATACCAGAATCATTACTTGGAAAAGAAAAAGAGCATTTTGAAGGATTTAACCCTGAAGTTTTTTGGGTTACGCATTCGGGAGAATCAGAAATAGGTGACAGACTTGCACTCCGACCTACTTCTGAAACGCTTGCGTATTCACTTTATTCTAAATGGATAAAAAGTTGGAGGGACCTCCCACTAAAAATTAATTTTTGGAATACAGCCTTAAGGGCGGAGATCAAAGGCACTAAACCATTTATTAGAACGTCAGAATTTTTGTGGCAGGAAGGCCATACAGTTCATGCTACCAAAGATGAAGCTGAAAAAGAAGTTATGGAGATTTTGAAAATATACAAAAAAACTATAGAAGAAGAGATTGCTGTACCTGTAGTAACAGGAAAAAAAAGTGAGAAGGACAAGTTTGTTGGTGCAGTTTATACAGTCACACTTGAATCACTAATGCCAGACGGTAAAGCACTTCAAATGGGAACATCTCACTTTTTGGGCCAAAACTTCTCTAAGCCTTTTGACGTAAAATATCTAGATGAGAATAATGTTGAAACTTTTGCATGGCAAACGTCATGGGGAATATCATGGAGACTAATCGGTGGAATGATAATGACTCATAGTGATGACAAGGGATTGGTATTACCACCAAAACTTGCACCGATTCAAGTTGTTATTATTCCGATTTACTACTCAAAAGAGGACAGAGGAAAAATTGTGCAGGAAGCAAAAAAAATCCAAGATGTCCTAACTGATGTTGAAATACGCACACAGTTAGATGACAGAGATCAGGTTACACCTGGATTCAAATTCCATGATTGGGAGCTTAAAGGTATACCAATCCGAATTGAAATAGGCCCAAAGGATGTTGCTAAAAATCAGGTGGTAATGGCGAGAAGATATAATCAAACAAAAGACAGTATTAGTATAGATAAATTGTCTGGAGCGATAGCTGCAGAACTAGAAAACATACAGCAACAAATGTTTGATGCTGCTAAAAAAATTCTTGATGAAAGAATTTCTGCGGTATCTCAATATGAACAATTTAAGGCAGAATTAGAAAACGGTAAAATGCTTAGTTGTTCCTGGTGTGGGAAGCAAGAATGTGAAGATAAGATTAAAGAAGAAACTGGTGCGGAATTACGTGTGATACCTTCAGATGATGGAAAAAAAGTAGAAACATGCATTTATTGTAAAGATAACGGTGCTGCAAATGTGCTATTTGCTAGAGGATATTGAATAGCTGATACGTATGGGACTAAACGTAAAATTTACTGTAGCGGTAATTGTAATTGTAATAGTGGGATTTTCCGCCTCTGCATATATTTTCAGCTCACAGTCATTTGCTGGACTTGCTACCTCTATTAACATGACAATGGTAGACAAATCTCAGTATATAGAAAAAATTGATGATTGTTTACAGACTCAAACTATTGGAGACATTACACTAAATTCATTTACACAAAAATGGGCTTTTGATTTTAAGGAAAAAATTATGAAAGCAGAATCTAATGAACAGTTAGAGGGTATTATGAATGAGTTCTATACCATCGTATCTCATTGTAAGCCATAAAAATATGACTAGTTCTAAGAAAAGATGCATTATTTGTGGTTGCCAGGATCATAAACTTATTGGATGTATTAATCATAAAGCAAAAAAATGTAGTTGTTATCAATCTTAAACAAAAATATAATATGACTAATCAAAAACGTAGTTAAGATGGCAACAGTTTCAGAACAAAAATCAAGTCTTTTACAACAGTTTAATGAAACTAGAATCAGAACATTAAATCTAGTACAAACCCTAGAAAAAGATGATTTTGTTGTACAAACTGCTCCTTTCACAAGTCCACCAAAATGGCATTTGGGTCACGTTAGTTGGTTACTTGAAATTCTTATGAGCAAAACTTCACAAAATTACGAGTTCTATTCACGTGAATTTAATGAGTATCTTAACTCATATTATCTTCAATTTGGTGAGCCACATGACAAGGCTAAGAGGGGATTAGCAACAAGACCCACTGTTGATCAAGTTTTTGAATATTTTCATATTATAACTAACAAGGTTGCTAACATTTTGCAAAACGAATTGCTGGATGAAAAAACACAGCAACTTTATTTTATGGCAATAAATCACGAGTGTCAGCATCAAGAGCTTTTAGTCTATGATTTACAACACCTTTTGGCAGACAGATACAGACCTGCAACACGAAATCCGTTACCCAGATCGTTACAACAGAAGTTAAGTACAATCAAGATTGATGGTGGTTTGTACACTGTGGGCTATTCGGGGGATCAGTTTTGCTATGATATTGAATTACCTGAGCATAATGTCTATCTTAATGACTACAAAATTGATGCTTATCCAGTAACAAACAGACAATACATAGAATTTATGGATGATGGGGGATACAGTGATTTTCAGTACTGGCTATCAGATGGTTGGGAGAAAGTACAAAATGAACAATGGAAGTCTCCCATGTACTGGGAAAGTATTGATGGTAAATGGATGACACGTGATTTTTTGGGAAGACGAAAAATAAATCTAAACGAGCCTGTCTGTCATGTTAGTTTTTACGAAGCCGATGCATATTGTAAATGGGCAGGTAAAAGACTGCCAACAGAAGCAGAATGGGAAAAAGCCGCTTGCTGGAACGAAAAAAAACAAAAGAAATCAATTTTTCCATGGGGTGATGAGCCACCAGATCATACGCGTGCAAATCTGTTAGAATCATATTTATGGAATTGTACAGAAATTGGTGCCTATCCTGAAGGCAAAAGCCACTATGGCTGCCATCAAATGATTGGAGATGTATGGGAATGGACATCTTCTGAATTTTCTGGCTATCCTGGCTTTAAGACGGGTTTTTCTGAATACAATGACAAATGGTTTGCAAATCAAAAAGTGTTAAGAGGCGGATCTTTTGGAACTCCAGCAATATCCATACGTGGTAGCTACAGAAACTTTTTCAGGCTAGACGAAAGGTGGCTTTTTGCAGGATTCAGATGTGCAGAGGTTGTCTAATCATTTTTTGAAAGCAAAACTAGACTATAGTATCTATTATCATCATTCCACATAGCCTTAATTTGATAACCAGTCATTGTAAACATTTGTTTGATCTGTGAAATCGTATATTTATACGAATTTTCAGTATGAATAAGTTCACCTTCATCAATTTCCAAAATTAAATCTGCACTGGGTATTTCCACCGTCTGTTTTGCCAAAGAACGCAAGTATATCTCAACTTTATTCTGATTTTCATTATAGACTGCATGGTGTGCAAACTTACTTGTATCAAAGTTACCACCTAATTCCGAATTAATTCTTGATAGAACATTGAGATTGAATTGTGCCGTAATTCCTTGCGAGTCATTATATGCCTGACGTAATACATTTTTATCCTTTACAAGATCCAAACCGACTAAAAACAGATCGTCTTTCTTCATTGAGGAATTGATTTTTTGTAAAAATCTGATTCCGTTTTCAGGATCAAAGTTTCCAAAACTAGAACCCAAAAATACAATTAGATTTTTCATATCATCGTAATTTTTCATAAATTCCAAGCCATTCTCATAGTTATCAATTATTCCCGTTATGTGTAATTTTTTGTAATCAGATTGTAGGGCTGCAGAACTGGTCTTAAGAATTTTAGAAATGTCAATTGGAAAGTATTCAACATGTTTTTGCAATCTTGTAAGCATGTCAATTAATAGCCTAGTTTTTTGTGATGAGCCACTGCCTAATTCAACAAGTCTAAAATTTCCGTCAAGATAAGATTGTAGTTTTCCATCTATTTGTTTTAGTATACTAATTTCAGTTCTTGTCAAATAATATTCTGGTAAAACACATATCTTTTCAAAAAGTTGCGAGCCTTTTTGATCATAGAAAAATTTTGGGTTAATTGATTTTTGTTTTTGCCTAATACTATGAGACAGTTCCTGAGCAAATGTTTTTTGAGATTTATTTCCACTTGGTTCATAATAACTAAGCCGTTCTCCAAGAATGTATTTCGTGTAACCCAACTCCTTTTGGAGTGTTTTGATACTCATAGAATGCACCAAAATGTAACCAAATAAAGTCTTTTTGGCATAATTCAGAATTATTCTGTGATTTCTTGAAATAGTAGATATCTATTACTAGTTTGTTGGACGAGATTCTAAGTGTTCATGGAATATCTAAACAATTTGTCAAAAAAAGTATCTTTGGTTCAAAAAGTTCTATGGTAAAAGCTGTGGATGATGTTACATTCTCTCTCAACAGGGGAGATGTGCTTGTAATTGCTGGTGAATCTGGTTCAGGTAAGTCAACAATTGCTAAACTTATTTTGATGGCAATTATCCCTGATTCGGGTAAGATAGTTTTTGAGGGTGAACAAATTAAGAATGACCCAAAAAGTTTGAAGAAAATTCGTATGGAATGTCAAATGGTATACCAAGATCCTTATGATTCGATTAATCCTAGAATGAAAGTTGGAGATATTGTGTCTGAACCATTGCAGATTCATAATATTGGTAATGATTTGGAAAGAAAAAAAATGATCATGGATGCACTTAAGGAAGTTAAGCTTGAGCCAACTGAAGAAATAGTAGAGAAATACCCTCATATGTTGTCAGGTGGGCAGAGACAACGTGTTGTTCTAGCAAGAGCACTCATAATGAGACCAAAAATCATTATTGCTGATGAACCTGTATCTATGTTAGATGTCTCTATACGTGCTGAAATTCTTGAATTAATGAAGGAAATTCAGAAAAATAACAATATTTCATTCATCTACATAACACATGATTTAGCAACTGCGAAATATTTTGGACAAAATATCATTATACTGTATCTTGGCAAAATTATGGAAGCGGGTTCAATAAATCAAGTCTTGATGCGACCAAGGCACCCATACACTCAAGCACTAATTGATGCAATCTCTGAACCAAACCCTGATAACTTGTACAAAGAAAAAATAATTAGGATTAATGAGCCGATTGATATTGATCCTTTTACTGGATGTAGGTTTCGTGCTAGATGCCCTTATGCAATTGAAAAATGTAAGGAAACTCCACCACTTGAATTAAACGACGGAAGAAAGGTTGCTTGTTTCGTGGATATAGATTAACTGGTCATTGATGGCATTCTTTTATCCTTGTATATCACAATATTTGAAACTCCATTTTTAGGATATACACCGTAGATTAGTTTTGCCTTTTCTACTACAGAATCTTTCAAAGAAACCATGATAAACTGGCTTCCATGTGACCTCTCTTCTACAATTTTTGAAAGGCTTTCAGCGTTCGGCGCGTCCAGATGCGCATCAATCTCATCAAACAGGTAAAATGGGGAAGGCTTTAGTTTTTGTAATCCTAAAACAAAGACAACTGCCGCAAGAGTTTTTTCTCCGCCACTAATAGAGGTAGATTCTCTTTTTGGCTTATTTTGAAACTGGATAAGATAAGATATTCCTGAATTGAATATATCATCCTCATTTTCCAACTCAAGCCATGCGTTGCCACCATTCATCTTGGTAAATATTTTTCTAATTTCCTTATCGATTGTATCAAATGCGTCTAGGAATGTTTGTTTTTTCTCCTTTTCAACAGATTCTATAAATGCCCATATGCTGTTACGTTCTCCCTCAAGGTCATTCTTTCTGTTTGACATAGTCCGATAACCTGTGGATATTTCTAGATACTTTTGGGGGGCTATGGCATTAAGTGACGGGGTTAGAGCATTGAACTCTTTTTCTAACGCCTCAACAAATGGTTCAACTGAGAACGTTTCTATCGACTCGTCAAATCCAAACAAATCTAAGATCTTCTTAAGTGATGACTCTTTTGACTTGATTTCTTTAAGATCACGGTCATGTCCATCTGATTCCCTCACAAGCCTGTTAAGTTCATTTGTAATATCACGTTCCTTTCTCTTTCTTTTATCGAGTTTTTCATCATATGCCGATAACTGAGATACTGATGTACCAGAAGTTGAAATTAATTCTTGTTCCTTCCCCCTTAACTTTACGAGCACCTGTTCAGATACGCCCATATCAGCCTGGAAGGTTATGATAGTAGATTCTAATTCTATTTTTTCTTTGGAGATGGAAGACTTCTCACTCAAAAGTTCATTTTTCCTAAGCCTTTTCCTATCTTCCACTACCGATATTTTTGCTTGTTCCTCACTCAGCTCTTTCATTATTTTACTATGAACAGAATTTAGGAGTGATTTTTTATCATTTAGCAGCTTAAGTTGATTTGCAATACTATTCTGTTCATTATTAGAATAGTTTTGGTCCACTAATTTTATTCTCTGTTCAAGAGATTCTACGGTAGATGAGAAATGAATGATTTTTGGGGAAAAGTTTTCTTTTTGTTTTTTTAGTTCCAAAATTCTCTGAGAAAATTTATTGCCTAATTTACGAGCAGAGTTGATTTGGGATTTTAGATTGGAGTTGCTATACGATGCATTCCCAAATTCAGTTTCAGCAAGTTGTAATCGCTCCAATGAATCATGGTGAATTTGATCAATTTTCCTCAGATTCGATTTTTTCTTTTGTATATGATTGCTTAGCAAGTTAATTGTTTTGAATAAACCGTCAACAGATGAACTCTGTGAGATTATTTTTGTCAACTTGGTTATTTTAGAGTTGATATCAACAACAACAGCACTTGATTTTGATTCAAAAAATTCACCGTTTATTGAAACAGCGTTGTAGCCAACCTTTGATAATTCGTGTGCATCATAACGTGTTTTAGTTAAAATTACATTTCCAAACAAAAATTTTGCAATTGGAATATATTTTCTATCACACTGAACATAATCAGACAAGATTCCCAATAAACCAGAAGTTTTTGGCATCTTCATATGAAATTCAGGTATTGTGTTAAGCGGAATGATCTTAAGCTTTGGAAGTTTCCTATCCCGTGCGACTTGTGCTAGACTTACCAGTGTTTCAAAATCTGGAACTACTACGGCCTTAACCCAATCAGAACCTACAGCTAACGCTGCACGTTCATGCTGCTTATCCCAAGAAAGTATTTCATACACAAATCCCTCAATCCCAAGTTTTTTTGAATCATCTTTCAGTTGAGATATTGTGTAATCCTCATGCATTACACTCTTAACAAGTTTGATCTTTTCGTTGTAACGATTAGCAGCAATGGATGATTTTTGTAAAATTAATTCCAATTCAGCAATATCATTTGCAATTTTTGTCTTTTGGCTGGAAAAATTTGAGATTTTTGATTTTATTTCTGAAGATGTTGATTGACGAGTTGAACTAATTGTAGCGAGCTTGTGTGATAATTGTTCCAGGCTTAGTAGTTCCTCAACACTAATTTTGTTTTTTGCAATATTATCATTAATTTTATTTTGTATAATTTTTTGCTGAGATTCTGCCTCTGACTTTGAAACGCGTGCATCATGTAATTTATTTTTTAAATTTTGTATTTTAATATCAATTTCATTTTTCTTAGCAGATACTTCTGATTGGTGATCTAAAACAGTTGTAAGTTCAGAGTCAAGGTTCTCAATTTTTTTATCAACAACCTTTTTTTGTTTCTCAATTTTTTTGACAAATTTCTTAACTTCCTCAAGTTCTAAATCTACTTTGCCTTGGTTTTCATTCATTTTTTCAAGTTCAGTTGTTATTTCAGGAAGCCTGCCCGTAATCTGAACAATTCTTTTTTTGCTAGTTTTTAATTTGCCTTCAGCGGTGCCATATTTCTGCTGTTCAGTGCTTAGTTCACTATCAATAGTGAATTTGGATTTATTATAATCATTCAGTTTTTTTGAAAAAGCTGATTTTTCTGATTCTATTTGACCAATTTCTGCCTCTAGAATAGAACGTGTTTTTCCATGTTCTGTACTCATGGATGAATTTGAGGCCAAATTCTGCTCTTTTAACAGTTTTTCACTTTTGACCACCTTTAATTTGGATGCTGCGTCTATAGCCTTGAAACGCTGTAATTCTCGCTCAACCATTTTATGACGTAGTTTGAGGTTTCGTTCAATTTCTAATTCGTCTATTTGCTTTTTCACCTCACCCATAGTAGCCATCGCAACTTCTAATCGCTGATCAGCCGCGATTAGTTGCTTCTCAGATTCGACTTTTTTTTCATCAAAAAACGAGAGTCCTATCAGATCTTCTATGGTTTTTCTTTTTTCCTCATTGTTCATTTCAGAAATTCTAGTTACAGTCCCCTGCTGGACTGCGTTTAACTGATTAAGTCCGGCATTCGCAATATCAAATAAATCTATGATGCGTGATCGATTGATCTTTTTACTGTCAAGATAATAGGTGCTTTCACCGTGATCAGTCATCTCACGTGTAACCGTTACATTATCAGAATTAACTGGAATCTTTCTATCAGAATTATCAAATAGAATTTTCACACGAGTTATCTTAGGACCATGCCTATTTCCCTCAATATCATGGATAAGTGACCTAAGATTAGGTGCACGCATGGTTTTAGGTCTATTCTCACCCATCGCAAACATTATGGCATCTAAGATGTTACTCTTTCCAGATCCATTTGGTCCTGAGATAGATACTAACCCAGGCTCAAAGTTTACGGTCGTGTTTTTAAATCCAAACGACTTGAACCCAAAAATATCAACCCTTTTGATATGAACCAATGTGTGAATTAGTTTAACAAAGCGAATATCAAATTCTACCAAGTTTAGTTGACTATGGTAACAACTAATGTGAATATTTTATGAAAAAATCCTACTCCTCGCCAGCAACAAACTTTTCGCATGCAATCTTTGCCTCTGGATCAGTCATTTGTTCTATAGGATGTTTCATAAGAAAAGCGCTTGCAGATATAATTGGACCACCAATTCCTCTATCTAGAGCAATTTTTGCAAGCCTGATTGCATCAATAACAATGCCTGCAGAATTTGCTTTATCGTCAACCTCTAGCCTAACTTCCATGTTGAATGGGATGTTTGCCCATTGTTTTCCTTCTATCCTCATGAACATGAGCTTGGTATTGGCTAAAAACGGAATAAAATCGGAAGGACCGACATAAATCTGGTCATCGGGAAGACGCTCATCCAGCTGACTCTGAACGCTTTCAGTTTTAGATATTTTCTTACTAACAAGCCGTTCCTGTTCTTTCATATTTAGAAAGTCGGTATTCCCCCCAACGTTGATTTGGTATGTATTTTCAATCTTTGTACCTCTGTCATTACAGAGTCGAGCAAGGGTTCTGTGAACAATCGTAGCACCCACCTGACCTTTTATATCATCACCAATAACCGGGATGTTTTTATCCGTAAATTTTTGTGCCCATTCTTTGTTAGAGGCTATGAATGCAGGCATGCAGTTAACAAATGCAATATTTGTATCAAGGCAGACTTGTGCCCAGAATTGAGTTGCTTTCTCAGAGCCTACTGGCAAATATGATACAATAACTTCGACTCCAGTTTCTTTTAGGGTGTTTTTAATCTCTTTTTCCAGTTCTTCCGTATTTTTCCCACTTTGAATTGGTTTGACTCTATTTTCTACCCAAATACCCACTCCGTCCAGTGCAGGACTTTCGTAAACTTTGGCCTCGGTCTTTGGCATCTTATCTTTTGGAATCCAGTCAACCATGTTTGGATACTCGTAAATTGCCTCGTTGATTGACTTGGTAATCTTATTTTCACCAACGTCAAAACCTGCTACAAAATCAATGTCATTTATTGTATAACCCTGTAATTTCTCATGAATAATACCAGTTACTTTTTGAGAAGGATTTTGGTTATAATATTCAATTCCCTGGATTAAACCAGAAAAACAGTTACCGATTCCAACCAAACCCACCTTAATTTTTTCTGTCACTCGTGTCATGTCTTATACGGTTGTTTTAAGGCTTTGTAGATACTCTTCTTTCTAAAGTCAGAATTTTATACGCGTGTAGCAACCATAACTTATGATCCAGCTAGGCAAACCAATACAAGATATTTCCATCACTAAAGAATCTTCTCTAGAGAAAATTTTTGAACAGATGTCAAAATCTGGTGGTTTTGAATCACGTAATTTAGCTGACGGTCTTGATGTGCTAACTGTTATGATCAAAGACAATGACTGTCTAAAATTTTTGTCATTTGTAGGTGCTATCATATCCACAGGATTAAGGGGAATAATAAAAGACATGATAAAAAACAAATGGTTCAACACTGTAATAACAACATGTGGAGCGTTAGACCATGATATTGCTAGACATTTCTCAAATTATAATGAAGGTTCATTCACTTTAGATGATGTAACACTGGCAGAAAAAAACATCCATAGATTGGGCAATGTTCTAGTTCCAATGGATAGTTATGGACCACTCATTGAAGAAAAGATGCAATCATTTCTAGAAGAAGAATATAACAAAGGAACTAGAGAAATGTCCACAGAAGATATTTGCAAAATGATTGGTGACCACTTGGGAGAAGATTCGTTTCTTTACTGGGCATCAAAAAATGAAATAAAGGTTATAGTTCCAGGTATTATGGACGGTGCCGTAGGTAGTCAAATCTGGATGTTTACACAAAAACATGCAGACTTTAAACTAAATATCACTAAAGATGCTGACGTACTTTCAGGTTTAATTTTTAAGGCAAAAAAATCAGGTGCGTTAATGCTTGGAGGAGGAATTTCAAAACACCACACACTGTGGTGGAACCAATACAGAGATGGTTTAGACTTTGCCGTGTACATTACCACAGCGCAAGAATTTGATGGAAGTTTAAGTGGTGCTTTGGTTCGGGAAGCAATCTCATGGGGTAAGGTAACGCAAAATGCAAAACAAACTACGGTCCATGCTGAGATAACAACAGTTTTACCATTTTTATATTCTGCATTGTTATCAAGATTAGTATGAAGAATATTATAATAGTTGATTGTAAAATGCAAAATCATGAATCAAGAAATTAGAATAAAAGAAACGTCATCAATTAACGTTGAAAACGGATTCATCATAAACGGATTTCCGTCAACTGGATTAACAAGTGCCATAGCAACGGAATTAATTATCAATACATCCAACTTTCAAATGGCTGCAACTATTGATTCTGATTATTTTCCACCAATCAGCATTATTAAAAATGGTGCACCAAACTATCCTACAAGAATTTTTGTAAACAACGACCTTAAAGCTGCAATCTTTTCATCATACATAGTTCTTGATGTTTCTTTACACAGAAATGTAGCAAGAATGATGTTAAATTGGGCTAGTGAAAAAAAGTGTTCTACAATTATTAGCAGTATCACAATCAGATCAGACTCTCAAGAAATAATGGGGATTGCCTCAACTGGGGATGCAAGAGGAAAGCTTGTTGATTCGGGAATTAAAATTGTGGAAAATGCAGCGATTCCGGGGATTCCTGGTGTACTACTAAATGAGGGAATGACGAATGCTCAGAACGTAATTGTATTACTGGTTGGTTCTAAAAGCGATGCGCCTGATTTGAGAGCTGCATATAGTCTATGTGATGGTTTATCAAAGCTGGTACCGGGAATTTCATGTAATCTTTCCTTGTTAGAAAAACAGGCAAAACAAATCGAGCAAGAGATGGAGCAGGTAGAAACAGAAAGTAGAGATCTTAGTAGCAGTATGTACAGATGAGCAAACATTGACCACTTGTTTTGTGCCTATTAATTTATTTTAGACTAGTGCTTTATTCATTTAATTCTTTGAAGTGTTTTTCACGTCAATTTCAATTTTTGAAACACTACGTTTTTGACCATCTCTAGATACCAACGAATCGGATAATATACGAACGTCATCAATTGCAAAACCAACTTCATTCATTCGTTTAACAATCATTTGAGAAACATCAATTGCCTGCGTGATACGTTTTCCGCGTGCTACTATTGTAACAATAGATAGAGGTGATAGCCGTGTTAATGCTGCCGTTACATACGTCATGATTGGTTTTGTTCCTATGAAAATCATATTTCCAGATTCAGTTGTTTGATTTGATTCTACAGATTTTTCTTCATGCGTATTTTGCTGTGGTTCTTGCTGTGGTTCTTGCTGTGGTTCTTGCTGTGGTTCTTGCTGTGGTTCT